>NZ_DATHKG010000157.1:0-11677 GCF_035489435.1 Flavitalea sp. | reverse complement strand
TGTCGCTTAAACCTTACCGTAAAATTTTCATTTCACGTACTATTGTTTCCAAACTTTCAAAGATCTTTCAGCTTTTCCTCGCTGCCCATTTTTCGTTGGGGTTGCAAAGGTATGTGCCTTTTATATTTTAACCAAATATTTCTAAACTTATTTCTGAAGTATTTTCAGGTGAGTTTCAAAAATCTATCGAAGAACTTCCTGCTAATAACTCTTTCGTTTTTAGCGGACTGCAAAGATATGGCGAGTAAATTTACTAGCCAAGTTTTTTTGAGTTTATTTTTGTTTTTCTGTGTTCCCTGCCAGCATTTTAACACTTTGTCTCCACCGGTGGAAACCCGGGTTTCAAGCGCCGTTTTGAGCACCATCTCCGTATCAAATAAGCCCCTTTTCTTATCAAATAGGCCCCTTTAAGATTAGACCCTTAAGATAAGACCCTTAAGATAAGATCCTTAAGAGACAATAGAAACGATTCGACAAAGTATCAGATGCGTTTTCAATCCAGGATCTCCTCCCAATTAAACCTGACCTCCTCGAGTATCAATCCATGCCCGGGCACATCGAACCAGGCTTTTGAATTATCCTTTGCAGCCAAAACAGCAATAAGTTCCTGGACAGTGGCCCTTCCCCTTCCCACGCGCAACATAGTCGCCACCAAACCCCGCACCATTCCCCTCAGAAACCTGTTCGCCTCCACATAATATTCGAGTCTGCCATCCTTCATTACCCATTCACTTCTGAGAATCGAGCAATTGAAGGTCTTTACCTGGGTGTTACGTTTTGAAAAACTGCTGAAATCCTGGTGCTGCATTATTACCGCAGCCGCCTCTGCCATCCGGTCCTCATGTAGTGTATATGGATAAAAATAAGCCCGGTCGCGCAGAAACGGATCCTTGCGATTGTAAACACTATACCTGTATGATCTTGAGATGGCATCAAAACGAGAATGTGCCCCGGCTTTTACCGCCTGTATAGAACGTATGCAGATATCGCCCGGTAACAGGGCATTAAGATTGTAGATAATCCTTGGATCAATTGCAGGCTCAAAATCAAAATGGAAAAAATTTTGCCGGGCATGTACCCCTGAATCGGTACGGGAAGAGCCGGTCAACAGGGGCTTTTGCTTTAATACGGTATTAAGGGCATTTTCAACTTCCTCCTGTACTGTATGCGCATTTTCCTGTATCTGGAACCCCGCATAATTTGCCCCGTGATAAGAAACTTCGAGAAAATATCTTGGCATTCATCAAAGATATAGATAAGCGATAAACACAAAATATTACTGGCGGATCATTGCATTAAAACGCTTTATATAATAGTCTTCTTTCATTACACTCACCAGGTTGCGGAATTCGTGGGAGTCTGAAGCAAATGGATAGGCCGTATCAAGGAATTTGTATTTTCCTTCATCATTTAGAAAAAGCTCCGTTAAAGCACGGATCTGCCGCGTGGTGAAACACTTTGTCCTAAAGACCTTTTTAGCCGCAGCAATACGATCATCGGCAGTCACTTCTGCTATCATCTTTACCCTTAGCTTATCCAGGTCGTACTCACTGGCAAAGTTTACGCAATCCGAATTCACCATCACCGGCACTTTTGAAGCCGGCTGAGCCATTCCAATATTTGAGTTTGACCCGGAATCCTTTTTTGAAACAACCGGGTCGGTCAAAGGCCGCGGGTTGGATTGCCAGCGTGGGAAGTTCGAATCTTTTTTGGGAACGCTGGCGGCAGGCGGATCGATGGGTATTATAATCTGGATAGTATCTGTTTTGCCATTGCCGCTCTTATCTGTATAGGAGACCATCAATGTCTTTTCGGTTTTCTTTTCCGCGATCTTTTTGACCTCTGATAGAGAGTTACTGCCAGGGGAGTTACTCTTCAGACCTGCTTTTTGAATGCTGTCTTTCGCATACTTTTCTTTTGCAAGCGCGTCCTTAGCTGCATTTTCCTTATTCAGCACCTCTTTAGCGGCAGCTTCTTTTGCAATTGCATCCTTAGCCGCATTTTCCTTGTCCAGCGCCTCTTTAGCAGCAGCTTCTTTGGCGAGCGCAGCCTTTGCTGCACCGTCTTTATCCGTAATTTCCTTTGCTGCATTTTCTTTCGTAAGTGCTTCCCGGGCCAACGAATCTCTTAAAGAATTGGCCCTGGCTACAGAATCTTTTTCAATTGCGACCCTTGCAGCTCCCAGGGACGCCGCAGCCAGCCTTGAAAGTGAATCTTTAGTTGCTGCTTCTCTTATTAATACATCTTTAGCCTCCGCTTCCTTTAAAGCTGCATCTTTAGCCGCCGCATCTTTTGCAGCCGCATCTTTAGCCGCCGCATCTTTAGCCGCCGCATCTTTTGCAGCCGCATCTTTTGCAACCGCATCTTTTGCAACCGCTTCCTTCACCACCACCTTCTCCAGCGAATCTTTCAAAATAGCCTCTCTGTCTGCGTTCTCTTTTTTTGGGATTGCGGATTGCCCGGTCGCAACAGGATCTTTTCCGGTGACCGCTTCAGATTTCAAAGGCTCCGACGATGAATCTTTTTGTAAAGAACTATTGTTTGCGGCAGTTTCAGCGGACCTGTTTAAACTGTCGGTGGAAGCCTGGTTAGCAGCCTGAGATTTTTGAAAAGCCAGCGAAGAATCTACATGTTTCACCCTTGAGGAATCAACTAAAGCACTTGCCCTGAGTTTTTCAGGAGTTTTCTTTTCCACCTGGCTTTGAGCATTTGCTGCAGGATCCACCGCCGAAACATCGGAATTAACGGTAGCGGTTTTCACTACCGGATCAGCCACCACTGTCCTGGGCTCACTCACTGCCGGCGGAGTACTTATCACCGAGGTATAAAGCACCGAAGTATCATTAACCACACCGGCCATCATGATTGAAAATGCGTCTGTCTTCTTCACTCCGCCAAGTGGGATGGCAGTGTTCACTACGGTCGCAGCCGGCTGAATCACCTTGTCGTTCTCAAGATCAATCAGGTTCCACCCCTGGTTTGCCTGTTTGAGCTGAAAACTATTATCATTTTTTTTAAGAGATATCTGGAAACGATGCTCAGGAAGATCGGTCTGGGGAAAACCGACAAAAATATCAAGATTGCTGCTATTGAGTTCCGTAATATAAACCTGGCCATTTGAGCTTGAAACATTGATCTTGTTACCAATTTTCACATAAAACGGCTTCTTCTCCGAAGCCTCCAGGAAAACAAGTAAGCTCTGCTGGGCGCACAAAACCACATTGAACAGTACCAGGCCAAGCAAAAATGGAAGTTTCTTCATGCAGGATGCAATTATTGCAAATCTAACTTATTTGTTATCAGGGTTCAACCACTTGTACATTTTTTCACAAATTTTAAGCCTTTGGAAAACTATATTTGCGCCCAACTAAATATTCATCATGAAGAAGTTTTTATTGTATTTGCTGGTTACAGGCTGTTCCTTTGTGGCAGTGGCTCAGGAGGAATCGGAGCAGTCCGATACCAGCTGGAAGAAAATGTACCGTGAAACCGCCACCCGCATCAATGACCTTGTCCATACAAAACTCGATGCAAAATTTGATTATGCAAACTCCCGGTTGAATGGCAAAGTCTGGATTACACTCAAACCACATTTTTATTCAACCGATAGTCTTGAACTGGATGCAAAAGGCATGACTATTCAGAAAGTCGCCCTGGTTAAAGGTTCATCTACCAGTCCGCTAAAGTTCGATTATGATGGCATGATGCTGAATATCCGGTTAAACAAATCATACAAAGCAGACGAAAGTTATACCATCTACATAGAATACGTTGCTAAACCTGATGAGTATACGGGAAAAGGTAGTGCTGCCATTACCGATGCAAAAGGTCTTTACTTCATCAATCCACGCGGCGAAGAAAAAGATAAACCAACCCAGATCTGGACCCAGGGAGAAACCGAAGGAACCTCCGTTTGGTGCCCGACTATAGACAGGCCAAATCAAAAATCTACCCAGGAAACAATAATGACTGTTCCCGAAAAATATGTAACGCTGTCAAATGGTAAACTGGTTTCTCAAAAGAAAAACGCCGATGGCACCCGCACGGATTCCTGGAAAATGGATCTGCCACATGCGCCATATCTTTTTTTTATGGGTGTCGGTGATTTCGCTGTTGTAAAGGATAATTATAAAGGAAAAGAAGTCAGTTACTATGTAGAAAAAGAATATGCACCGGTTGCCAGGAAGATATTTGGTAATACGCCGGAAATGATAGCGTTTTTCTCAAAAGTTTTAGGTGTGGAATATCCTTGGGTGAAATATTCCCAAATGGTCGGCCGCGATTATGTTAGTGGCGCTATGGAAAATACGACCGCTACCCTGCACCAGGAAAGTGCACAACAGGATGCCCGCGAACTCGTGGATGGAAATACCTGGGAAGGAACAATTGCACATGAATTGTTTCACCAGTGGTTCGGAGATCTTGTAACCAGTGAAAGCTGGAGCAACCTGACAGTGAATGAATCATTTGCAAACTATAGCCAGGTACTTTGGAATGAACACAAATACGGTAAAGACGCTGGTGCTGAAGAAAACTTCAACGACATGCAGGGATATTTTCAAAGCATGAGTGATAAAAAAGATCTTGTTCGTTTTTACTATGAAGACAAAGAAGCCATGTTCGACGCCGTTAGTTATAATAAAGGCGGAAGGATCCTGAACATGCTTAGAAATTATGTAGGAGATAGTGCTTTCTACAAATCATTAAACCTTTACCTGACTGCCAATAAGTTTAAAGCGGCTGAGTCGCATAATTTAAGACTTGCATTTGAAGAGGTGACTGGCAAGGATATGAACTGGTTCTGGAACCAATGGTATTTTGGCAGTGGTCACCCGAAGTTGTCTGTTGATTATGTGTATGATGACAATGCAAAAACGGTTAGTGTGATTGTTAAACAAACACAGAGCAGCAATAAATTGTTCCGTTTGCCGGTTGCCATCGATATATACAATGGTACCAATAAAAAACGTCATTCGGTTTGGGTTGAAAACGCGGTTGATACTTTTACTTTCGCATATACATCAAGGCCTGATCTTGTAAATTTTGATGGCGACAAAGTTTTGCTTGCTGAAAAAAAGGATAATAAAACCCTTGACAACTATGTGTATCAGTTTAAAAATGCCGGCACATATATGGACAGAAGGGAAGCAATTGACTTTGCTTCAAAAAACCAGGATAATCCAAAGGCAGTTGAGATTTTGAAATCTTCACTGAAAGATAAATACCATGGTTTAAGAACTTATGCTCTAACAAAACTCGATCTTAAAAAAGAAGCTGTTAAAACAGAAATGGAGCCGTTGATCCTGGCTATTTCCAAATCAGATCCGAAACCCACCACCAAAGCCACTGCAATAGGGCTTCTTGGAAGTTATAGTAACCCTGAATACAAAGAGCTGTTCGTGAAAAACCTTAATGATTCATCTTATACTGTTTCAGGTTTCGCGCTCGAATCACTTACCAAGGTTGATAAGGAAGCTGGTTTAGCCGCTACAAAAAAACTGATAACTACCCCGGCTAAAGGTAAACTCATGGGCACCATGGCAACCGTTCTGATACAAAGCGGGGATGAAGGTAGTTTTGATGCCATTGCAAAATACTTTGACGACCTGCCATTGTCAATGACAAAAATTTCCATGTTGCAGCCAATGAGCGACTACCTCACAAAAATTAAGGATACCGATAAATTAAAAAAAGGTGTTGATCTGATTGTTGAGTTTCGCCAACAAGTCGAAAAATATGGCTATGCTCCGGTAATCGATAACATGCTGAAATCTGTTGCAGCCAAAAAAGAAACCGCCAAAGCCGCCGCCACCGACAAAGCCCCGTTACAAACACAAATCGACTATATTAAGTCGAAAATTGGCGATCAACGTAAATCGTTTTAAAGAAAGTGGTGTTAAGAGAATTATGAATTATGAGTTATGAATTATGAAAACTTTGATATGAGTTTTGAATTATGAATTCTTCGATCGATAACTCTCTCTCTTATTTCGATAATATATTAAGGACATAAAAGCGAAAAGCGGTTTCAACTTTGAAACCGCTTTTTGCTTTTATGACTTAAACGTTTTTTGTCAAACCAAGGTAGAGTCACCATTTAAACCATTTCATAACTCCAAACCTCATATCTAAAGTTTCATAACTCATAACTCATAATTCATATCTCTCTTTACTTACCAACTTCCGCCCGAACCTCCGCCACCGAAGCCGCCGCCACCGAAACCGCCGAAGCCGCCACCACCACCTCCGCCGCCGCCAAATCCACCACCACTGCCACCCCATCCACCGCCACCAGGGAATATAACAGGGAATCCGCCTCTATAACCTCTCCGGCTCATAAATCCACCCCCGCCACCGCGGTTATTTCGAGAGATGATAAAAATAATTATAGCCAGCACCATAAAACCGACAATTCCACCACCCTTGCCTCCTGACTTTCGTTTCCTGTAATTTTCCGGGGCTTTATATTCGCCCGCCGCTGCTCTGAAAACGGCATTTGTGGTCTGATCAAATGCTTCAAAATAATTGTTGTTTTTCAGGTTGGGCACCAGGAATTCTTCGGCAATAGCGTTTGTGGTAATGGCAGGAAGGGCTCCTTCGAGGCCATAACCCGTCGCAATAAAAAAACGACGTTTGCCATTTTCTTCGGTTCCATCACTTACAAGTATTACAACACCATTATCATATTTACCCTGGCCACCAACGCCCCAGTAATGACCAATTTCTGTTGCATATTGATCAGCTTCATACCCACGCATGGTTTTAACGGTAACTATTAAAATCTGGTTTGTTGTTGAATCGTCATAGGCTACCAGTTTCCGCTCCAACTGCCTTTCTTCTTCCGGGGTTAACAGGTCGGCATAATCATTAACGAGCCTGGCAGGATTAGGTTTCGGGGGCAATAGGTTATGCGGCACAACCTGCGCCTGTAATGTGGTCACCGAACTAAACAGTGCAAACATCAACAAGGTGATAAAGCCGGTTACCCTGGAGAAGGAAATATTTTTTGTTAGCTTGAGATCTATCATATTTAATTGCTTATTTCCCAAATACGATATCGTCGGGGAGTTCATTCTTATCTGATTTGCTATCGTAAGGGAAATGTTCATCCAGGGCGTGTCCAATATCCTCGATTACCAGCACCAAGGCATCCATATAATGTTGCTGTTGGAAGTGCATACGCATTTTGGCAATCTCTGCGGTCCAGAATGCCTCTCCCACTTTCTTATGGATCCCTTCGTCACCAAGAATTGCCATCTGGTGATCCTTTACTGCAACATAGATCAACACTGCATTTCGTTCGGCAGTCTGATCTATTTTCAAAGTCCAGAAAACTTCTTTCGCCCTGTCAAGCGGATCAACAAAACGACAACGGCTTTCCATGTAGACCCTGATCTCACCGCTTGTACGCCTTTCAGATTCCTTGATAGCAGCAATGATCTTTTCTTTTTCTGAAGCACTCAGAAATTCAGCTTTTTTGAAGAAAATAGACATAAGCAAGCATTTTCAGAAAGATTCAATTACATATCAAGGTCCACTTCTTTAATACAAACCAGTTGCAATCTGCAACAAAGCAGTTGTATCAATGAGGCGGACCTTAATATGAACTTTATCTGATTATTTAAAGTTGATCCCGCCATTTCAACCAGCTCAAATAAATTTTGCTGGTTTGGGATAGTAAGACCATTTGCTATTTACTGAAATCAACATTTGGCGTTTTCTGCTCTGCTTCTGTTGCTGCAAAATAAGGACGTTCCTTAAAACCTAATACACCTGCATAAAGCACGTTTGGAAACTTTGTGACTGTTGTATTGTAGTTCCGGGCAACTTCATTGAAACGGCTCCTTTCGGTAGCGATCTTGTTTTCTGTACTGGATAGCTCAACCTGGAGGTTTTGAAAGTTTTGAGTAGCCTTAAGCTCTGGATATCTTTCTACAGTTACCAGCAATCTGCTTAAAGCACCACTTACTTCGCCCTGTGCAGCCTGGAATTGTTGCATTTTTTCAGGTGTTATATTACTTGGATCAATAGTAACCTGGGTTGCCTTAGCCCTTGCATTAATCACCTGGGTAAGTGTTTCCTGTTCAAAGTTAGCAGCACCTTTTACAGTGTTTACGAGGTTTCCAATCAGATCGGTACGGCGTTTATACTGATTTTCAACATTACTCCAGGATTCACCTACCTGTTGTTTCTGTGCATTCATGGTATTATAACTACCACAACCGCATCCTCCGAGTAAGAGAACTGCAGCAACAATTATGATAAGCGTGAGGTTTCTTGTCTTCATTTTATGTTTCTTTTTTATTTATAGCTAAAATTAATGTTTTTGCGGTTTTTTAATGTTAATATTTCTACCAGGGATCTTTGTTAAAAACACATCTGAACCTGGAATGAATCAAGTAACATCCCATTCATCACTCACAATCTCAAAACTCTTTCATAATTCATAACTTATAACTCATATTTCTATTGAAGTTTGTCGCATTCAGGAAGCAAATATTACAAGTCTCATTTTTAATCATCTGTAACCCGTATCTGCAACGCGCATCTGTGTAACTGATTTGTTTCAGAGGGAGACGTTTGTCTTCGCTGAATATTGGAATTTGTCTCCATTGATTTTTGAAAACCCAAGCCTTATCTTCAATGCTGACTTGGAATCAAAAAAAAGCAGCCATGATACTTTTTTCGCATCACAGCTGCTGGTTATTTAATATTCAGACAATTATTTTTTGCTGATAGCCGCGATACCTGGCAATTCTTTGCCTTCAAAGTATTCCAGCAAAGCTCCGCCGCCTGTTGAGATATAACTTACCTTATCTGCAAATCCGAATTGATTAACCGCTGAAACAGAATCACCTCCACCAACCAGTGAGTAAGCGCCTTTTTCGGTTGCTTTTGCGATTGCCGTTGCAATTGCCTTTGTACCGGTCTGGAACTTTTCCATTTCGAATACACCCATGGGGCCATTCCAAAGCAGGGTCTTTGACTTACTGATTACATTTGAAAACTGCTCGCTGGCATAAGGACCGATATCAAGCCCCATCCATCCGTCGGGAATCTTATTGCTTGGTGCATGTGATGTTGTAGCATTTGCATCAAATTTGTCGGCTATCACTGAATCGGAAGGCAGATGAATACAAACTCCTTTTGCAACGGCTTTTGCAATCAGTTCCTTTGCTGTTTCGAGGCGATCATCTTCAACTAGCGACTTTCCAACTTCACCCCCGTTAGCCTTGATAAAAGTATAAGCCATACCACCACCGATAATGATATCGGTTGCACGTTCAAGCAAATTTTCAATGATGAGAATTTTGTCTGAAACTTTTGCTCCGCCTATGATTGCGGTGAATGGTTTTTCGGATTTGTGTAAAATCTTCTCAGCGTTTTCAACTTCTGATTCCATTAGCAGGCCAAACATTTTTTTATCAGCGTCGAAGAATTTCGCAATCACAGCTGTTGATGCATGTGCACGATGCGCGGTACCAAAAGCATCATTTATATAAACATCTCCTGATTCACTTAACTTTTTGGCGAAGTTCTCATCACCCTTTTCTTCTTCTTTATAAAAGCGAAGATTTTCCAGCAACAATACTTCACCCGGTTTTAAAGCTTTGGCAGCGGAGGTCGCTTTCTCACCAATACAATCTTCACTAAATAATACTTTAGTTCCCGGTAGTAACTCCTGGAGATGGGGAACCAGGTGTTTTAAAGAGTATTTGTCTGTCGGTCCGTCTTTCGGGCGTCCGAGATGACTCATAAGAATAACGCTTCCGCCCTTCTCAAGTATTTTTTTGATTGTTGGAATCGAGGCGGTCATCCTGGTATCGTCAGTGATCTGGAATTTATCATCCAACGGAACATTAAAATCTACCCGGATCAACGCTTTTTTACCTGAGAAATCGTAATCTGAAAACTTTGGCATATAGAATTTTTAGTGGTGATCAAATTTACAGAAAACAAAAATGTCTGCAGAAAACAAAAATGCCGGAAAGCTTCCGGCATCTTCAATTCAGATTTATTAAGCTTTCGCTGAAGCACAGCAAAAACCGTGCTTCGTTGAAAGGCTTTAAGTTCAGTTATTTTTTATTGATCTGTTGTGCAAAATAGTTCACTGTACGAACCAGTTGGCTAACATAACTCATTTCATTATCGTACCAGCTCACTGTTCTTACGAGTTGAATGTCGCCGGCAGTCTGAACCTTGGTTTGAGTTGCATCAAACAAAGAACCATAAGTGATACCGATAACATCACTGCTAACTATTTCGTCAGTTGTGTAACCAAAACTCTCGTTTGAAGCGGCTTTCATTGCAGCATTGATCTCATCAACAGTTACTTTTTTTCCAAGAACAACTGTTAATTCAGTCAAAGAACCTGTAAGTGTTGGTACCCTTTGTGCAGATCCGTCAAGTTTACCTTTTAGTGAAGGCAGAACCAGGCCGATCGCCTTTGCAGCACCAGTACTGTTTGGAACGATGTTCTGGGCAGCAGCTCTTGCACGGCGAAGATCACCTTTTGGATGTGGAGCATCCTGGGTGTTCTGATCGTTCGTGTAGGCATGCACGGTAGTCATCAGACCGTTTACAATGCCATATTTCTCTTCCAGAACCTGGGCCATTGGTGCAAGACAGTTTGTGGTACAGCTTGCGCAGCTGATGATTTCTTCAGTTCCGTCGAGTATATTATGATTTACGTTGAAAACAATCGTTTTAAGATCTCCTGTTGCTGGTGCAGAGATCACAACACGTTTTGCGCCGGCAGTAAGGTGAGCGGCGGCTTTGTCTTTGTCTGTGAAGAAACCTGTACATTCAAGGACCACATCAACGTCATGTGATTTCCAGGCAATTTCTGCGGGGTTTTTCTGGGCGTAGATTTTTACTTCATCTCCGTTAACTATAATAGAATTTTCGGTTGATTTAACTTCTGCGTCGAAACGACCCTGTGCACTGTCATATTTTAAGAGGTGCGCAAGAACCTTGGGACTGGTAAGATCATTGATTGCTACTACTTCAATTCCTTCCATTTTATATATCTGGCGATAGACTAACCGACCTATACGACCGAAACCATTAATGGCAACTTTTACTGTGCTCATGTTCAATTTGATTTTTAATAGTGGTAAAATGCGCAGCGAAGTTACAATAATGAAATAAATAATCAGTTACCGATTTAGGATCGTTTTTGCTCAAAAGCGTTGGAGATCATATGAATTAAGAAGAAAATCGCATATTTAGCGTTGATTGACAGCCATTCAGGTTCCCAAAAAGATTCTTGGCGATAATAGCAAAAAATTTTGGCTGGAAAACGAACAGCTACTATCTTTGCCGTCCCAAAATTAGCCGCGTTGGTCAATCGGTTAAGACGCATCCCTTTCACGGATGAATGAGGGGTTCGATTCCCCTACGCGGTACATAGTTTAAATTTTGAATCCCTGCAATTTTAGAATTTGCAGGGATTTTTCGTTTAGTGAGTAACGAATAGGTAACAAAAGATGCGTAATTACTTCTTTGAATTTTTGAAAGTTATGTGGCGACCCCTGCTAACTTGTAGTGGTCAAGTGTTTCACATTTATTATATGCGACTGGTTGACAAACAGCTACATGAACAATATTCAATAAGTACGTAACTTGTCGCACATTTAGAGAATAAAACCGAGATATGAAATTCATCAAACAGGTG
>NZ_DATHKG010000156.1:0-66902 GCF_035489435.1 Flavitalea sp. | reverse complement strand
ACCCTAACAAAGCTGATCAGGGCAAAAAAGCCGATCGGAGACAACAGCATAGAGCGGCATGAGCAAAGGTATTAACCACGGGACACAGCCGCAAAAAGGCACAATCCCGCTCCCAACGGTGCGAAGAAGCGACCAAAAACTGTTGCATAATAATGCTGGTAAACAAAGAAAGCAAACCAGCACGTTGTACTGTGGTGACATTGATGAAGCCCGCAAACCAAACCGAAGAATTATTTCGCAGCCAGCGTTTGTGAACCAACATTCTTTCTCTTTTTATCTTCCCAAAGATTATACCGCAAATAAAACTGCAGTGATTTGTTTTTATCAACCGTCAATGGCACAGAAGGAGCTGCGCGTGTGCTTACATAGTTGCTTAATGCCTGGTTATAACGCAGGCCAACAGTAAATTTATTCCAGTAGTAATTTGCATCAAGCATCAATCTCATTTCACTGCCTGAAAGTTTGTTGGAGATAGAATCGTTACTGAATTTCGAGTAACTCACTGTATAGATACTGTCGCTGCTCACCATACCTGTTCGCTGTTGTTCATGCATGGCAACTCCACTTAATAGTGATGAAAACTGCAGGCCCGTACCCATATAAAAATGTTTGAAAGGGCTATAATGCAAACTTACCGGCACATTGAAATAGTATAACTTCTGAGCGGAAACCGAACTTGTTGTCTGATAAAAATTGTTTGATGTTTTAGACTGATATAACAATGCTGGTTTGATATATTGCGGACTCAGGACCTGCAATTCAGACTGCAAATAAACTTTGCCGTTAAAATGATATTGGGCATGCGGTGCCGGTATATAATCCGTTGCTGTGTTTGGTCCTGCATTTACATTATAACTTAGAGCCTGTTGATCCCCCAGTGGAAATACAAGCGGAAGTGAGAGGCCGATCGCAAAGTTTCTACCCACAGTAGTATATGGAGCACGGACATTTGCAGGGCGGCCATATTTTTTATTCTGACGATAATATTTGCGGCTGACCGGCGCATAGGTTATGTAAGATCCATAGTCCTTGTTAATTGAATCAATGGTTTCAGCAAAAGACGCTGAATGCAAACTTTCTATTTCACTTATAGCAGCAGCAGTTAAACCTTTCTGCTTTTCATCAAAACCATCAACAGCTGTAGTTGAAACCGAAGGAGATTTTATTGAAGCTGAAGGATCTGTTGTGAGCCCAACTATTGCTCCCGGTGACTTATCCGAAGATCCGGGATCCGGACTATTTTTACTGTTTCCTTTTTCTCTGGTTGTTGATCTATTATTTCCAGTCGCAGTTTCGATTATTGCTTTTTCTCCTGTTGATTTTTCTCCCATCGATTTAGCTCCCGTTGATTTAGCTCCCCTTGATCTATCTCCAGGAGCTTTTACTTCTGTTGATTTATCTCCGGTAGTTCTATCCCCAATCGCTCTTTCTCCAATTGCTTTACTTCCTGTTGCTTTTTCTTCGGTGGCTTTACTTCCCGTTGCTTTTTCTCCGGCCGACATATCTCCGATGGATTTGTCTCCAATTGATTTATCACCTATTCCCGGATTAATAACTGCAGGCCCCGTGCCGTCAGGAATTGATTTGGTTTGCTCTCCTTCCTTTACTGTTCTGACTGCTAAAGGTTGGTTACTGTTTTCATTGTTATCTGGCCCTTCTTCCTTGCTTAGTAAAATTTTATCATCCTCAACACGTGGTTTTTCTGAATCTTTTAGGGTACCTGCTTTTGCTTTATCTGTTCCCGGACCTGTTCCCGGTGGCGACAACTTGCTTTTTGTTGCCGAGAGCGGAGGGTCGACGTTTTGTTTACTGAAATTCAAGGTCAAAAGCGTCCAGCTACCTGCAATGATGAAAATGAGAATGGCGCTGAAAAACCACCAGCCGCCGCGGCGCCTGGATCTTCCGCCTTCCGGCATTTCTTTGTCTAATAACATGCGCATTTCCGGCCAGGTTTTCTGTACATCCGGTACAGGCAACCTGTTCAGCTTATCGCGTAGCAACTGGTCATATGGATGATGTTCGTTCATTCAATGGAAGCTTGCTGGTTATGTAAAAGTTGTTGTAAGAGTTTCCTTGCCTGACTGAGATGCCACTTACTCGTTCCTTCACTTATTTTTAGCAATGTTCCTATCTCACGGTGAGTATATCCATCAATTACATAAAGGTTAAATACAGCCTGAGTAGCGGTGGGCAGTTTCTTGACTAGCTTTAATAACTCCAGGGCAGACATTCGATGTAATGCATCGGTTTCAACGGAAGGCTCGGGAAGATGATCGGGATCTGTTTTCGTAAAAAACTTTTCACGCTGGCGGATAAAATCAATGGCAGTGTGCACAATGATAGTTCTTATCCAGGTGTATAATGACCCCTTACTGTTATTGTATGTCCCTATATTTTTAAACACTTTCAGAAAACCGTTATGCAGCACCTCAATCGCATCTTCTTCATTTCGTGTATATCTCAGGCATAAAGTAGTCATAGATCCATAGAAATGCTTATATAGCTTTTCCTGGGCCCGCCGGTCGTTGTTTATACAACCGTTTATCATCTCTATATCGACAGGATTACCTGACAATTGCCTGGTTTAACCTCTTTGTTTGTGATGGATTTTGATGACGGAATAAGGTTGCTTCTCAGGATACGGAATTAATGTAAGTTAAGTTGGGTATTAGTAGAATTTTAAAGGGTCAAAAAGGTTACCCGGGAAGAAAAGGATCAGTATTTCCGGCGGATTTCCGAAAGAAAAGCTTCCACTTTCCGGCGGATTTCTACCGCGTTGCCCCGGTGGTTATTAACCAGAACGGAGAAACACAACAATTTATTTTTACGGGTATATAGAAATCCACTTAAAGCTACAACACCGGACAGGGTTCCCGTCTTGGCATAAATAAAAGAGCTGTCCTTTTTGTAAAAATTTAACAATGTGCCTTTGCCCCCGGTAGCAAAAACGCGCTTTATCCGGTCCATACCAAACTCATTTTTCATTTTGGTAAGAATCGTTACAAAATCTGCCGGTGTAAACAAATTGAACCGGCTTAGGCCACTGCCGTCTGCCCACCGGGGTCGCTGAGGTAAATCCTTTAATTCAATATCCAGCAGCGTATCAGTTATCAGATTGTCGTTCATTTTTCCAAACCTTTCATTAGCGACCATGAGGAGGACCTGCTCAGCAAAAAAGTTATCGCTGTTCTGCATCATTGGTCTTAACAATGAATCCATTGGTCTTGACATAATGCTGCGTTTGTTCACAACTCCTGCGGCTGGTTTATCAAGTTTCGTTATCGTTTTCCGCAAGGAATCTGGCAAAAGTTCAATTGCGGATTGAATACCTTTTGTAATAAACGGAACCTGCTGTTCCTTTTTGGGTTCTATGCCCTGGGTTATTGTAAACACATTTTCATCCTTATTCCGTGAAACAGAAAAGTTTCGTTTTTTTAAATCTGGTGTAAATCTCACGGACCAGTTCACATCGGGTATTGAATAAGTAAAAACCGGCTGATCCAGTATGTTGTCTGTAGCAGGAGCACTTGTATCAAGCTCCTGTATCCAGCGGATAACGTTTCCATAGACCGGCAAAGGACTTCTTTCTGCCATGTAGGAACTGCTGTAATCGTCCCATGACCAGCCGCTGCCAAGGGCCTTATCGTCCCAATTCTCGTCTGATATATATAACGGTTTTTGGGCAGCCTGTAAAAACCTGGTCACTGGCTGATCGGGAAAATCCTGGTGTAAAAAAGTGGGATCACCGGAAGGAATAAGATAAATCGCGGTATCATCTTCGATGAATTCGATGCCCTTAACACTGTCACCCAGGAACTTCATGGCGGCATAACAGGTAAAGATTTTCGTATTTGAAGCGGGTACAAAATATTTATCCGACTGGTAATTAAACAATGGCTGTTGGTTGCCTGCATCAATAATAGAAACACCAACATGTGCATTAACAAGATTTTTATCTTTCAGCACTTCATCATTCAACTGACGGCCTAACCGTTTTTGTACTGAACATGAAACCAACGTAAACAAACCAACCAACCCAACAACCCCGTAAACTGATTTAAGTATCATCTAAATTTATTTTTACTTTTCACCCCTCATCACCCTAATTCCTACCTCACTCCTAACTCCTAACCCACTCATCACTCATAACTCATAACTCATA
Source organism: Flavitalea sp. (assembly GCF_035489435.1). Classification (NCBI taxonomy): domain Bacteria; kingdom Pseudomonadati; phylum Bacteroidota; class Chitinophagia; order Chitinophagales; family Chitinophagaceae; genus Flavitalea; species Flavitalea sp. The sequence continues at coordinate 62,740 of NZ_DATHKG010000156.1, read as the reverse complement.
ACTAAACTAACCACTCACAACTCACCACTTGTATTAAGCTCAGCCTCTTTCCTGCGCCCTTAACCATCTTTCCGGAATTTCATCTGAACTTGCAAGAAGATAATCTTTGTGCGAACAAGGAATGAAACTTCTATCAGGTAACTGCATCCACCACCTACCTGTTTTTTTACTTTGCAGGAACACTGTCTGAACTTCACCAAAAGCCAGGTGATATTCATTGAAGGATCCTTTTTCATCAAGTGGAGCCTCACGCTGACCGCGACTGCGGCCATCTATAGCATACCAGATCATCTGGCTTATCTGCTTTGCAGTTAATGAATCACGATCAAGTATATCATCGTAGCCATAAATACCGATACTATTGACACTGGAGCTCATCCCCGCAAAACGCATCAGCACGCAGGCTTCTTCACCATTTAACCCATTGGGCGAAAAGCGGTTTGCCGGTGCATAACTGTTAGCAATAGCCGAAATGTCAAAACTGAACAGCCTGGAACTCCTGATAACCGGCTCCATCTCTTCAATTGAATCCTTCACATGACCAACACGGAAGCAATCAAACCTCAGCTTATCCATAGTTTGCAGCATATGCGGATGAACATAATAGCTTTGAAAACCTATGTGATTATATTGCCTTATATAGTTTGGTTCGCCGGTGAGCATTTCCATAAGGAAACTATCTTCCCTTTTACGTGAATCGATATCAATATCAATCTGTGCATCCACACATACAGCTTCAATAATGTTGCTTCTGTCTGAATAAGCATAGTACTGAGCCAATGTAAGATCATGGGACCCACCCACGATAATAACAGTTTTACCTGCATCTAAACATTCGCCTACAACTGTTTTCAATGCTGCATATGTGTCACTGAGCGTTGCTCCGTTTTTAATATTCCCTATATCGGCAATGCGTATTTCCGGGTGCCAGTAATACATTCCATATAAATGACTGCGAACATTATCCGGGCCGTTTGCCTGGTATTTGCCTGGTTGTCGTCCGCGATATTCCGGGCAGCCAACGATAATGATATCGCTCTCTGCCAGGTCAGGCATTTCATATTCATAAATAAGAATGCTTTTGCCAAGCTGACCTTCTCTATAGCCTTCATCTTCTGAAAGCATGCCGGTATTTACTTTCTCCAAAAAATCTGTGATATACATTAGATCAGACATGCTTGCAAGTTAGTGGTGAATACTGAATGACCAATGCCGGGCCCCGGAATTTTCGGGTTCCATCACGAAAAGCAATCTTCTTATATTTGCGGTATGGAGCAATTGTTACAACAAATTGAGAACTACAAAAAAGAGATCGGAGAACTTAACCTTGCAGACCCGGAAGCCCTGGAAACATACCGGATAAAATTTCTTGGAACGAAGGGATTAGTGAAGAGTCTTTTCATCGAGATGAAAAATGTGCCGGGTCCTCAGAAAAAAGAATTCGGTCTCCTGTTGAACGAGTTTAAACAAATTGCTGAAAACAAGTTTGAAACAGCAAAACAGGCACTTGATTCGGCCCGTGGATCAAAATCTGAGGCGGGAACCGACCTCTCCCTGCCCGGCGATGAACTTCCGCTTGGTTCGCTTCATCCCATTCATCTTTTTTTAAACCATGTGGAATCTATATTCCAGAGATTAGGGTTTTCCGTTGCCGAGGGTCCTGAGATAGAGGATGACTGGCATAATTTCACGGCACTTAATCTTCCCGAGCATCATCCTGCCCGTGATATGCAGGATACCTTTTACCTCGAACATGCAAAACCTGGGATGAGTGATTGGCTTCTCCGAACCCACACCAGCAATACACAGATCAGGGCGATGGAAAAAGGCAATTTACCCATCCGTATAATCTGCCCCGGTCGTGTTTACCGGAATGAAACTGTCAGTGCAAGGTCGCATTGTTTTTTCCACCAGATTGAAGGCTTATATATTGATGAAAATGTGTCTTTCGCGGATCTGAAACAAACGCTTTACTTTTTTGTCCAGGAGATGTATGGCAAGGATATAAAAACCAGGTTTCGTCCCAGCTACTTTCCATTTACAGAGCCAAGTGCAGAGATGGACATTGAATGCCAGATCTGTCATGGCAAGGGCTGCTCCGTTTGCAAACGTACGGGTTGGCTAGAGATCCTGGGTTGCGGTATGGTACATCCGAAAGTGCTTGAAAATTGTAATATCGATCCTGAAAAGTATACGGGTTTTGCTTTTGGAATGGGCATTGAAAGGCCTGCCATGCTTAAATATGGCATTAATGATATAAGACTTTTCAGTGAAAACGATGTGCGTTTTCTGCAACAGTTTATCAGTGCGGTTTAGTTGTGAAATTGCAATGAAAATTTCAATAGTCATATTATGATCAACACGGTCTGCGTTTGTGGTGCTGGCACCATGGGCAGCGGTATTGCACAACTCATAGCAAGCCGGGGCTTCCGCACCATCGTTTACGATGTTGATGCCGCTATGATCACGAAAAGTGAAAATTCTATCTCCCGGCAACTCAAGCAACTGGTCGATAAAAATAAAATCAGTACTCTTGATAAAAGCAATACACTCGCACATCTTCAATTTACTACTAATATAAACGATTGTATTGCGGACCTGATCATCGAAGCAATTATCGAAAACCTGCAGCCCAAGATTGCCCTTCTCAATCAACTGGCAGAAATCAATCATTCAGAGACAATTTTTACGACAAACACTTCTTCATTATCGGTTACATCTATCGCAAAAGCGGTTCAACATTCAGAAAGAGTTGCAGGATTGCATTTTTTTAACCCTGCAACTGTCATGAAACTGGTTGAACTTGTCACAACGGATGTTACCGCAGCTTCAGTAGTTACATCACTAACTATGTTTATTAAAGCAATCGGGAAAACAGGAATTTCCTGCAAAGACTCGCCAGGCTTTATTGTGAACCGGGTAGCCAGGCTCTTCTATCTTGAGTCACTCTACCTGGCCGAACAACATAACATTCCAATCTCCGATATTGATAAACTGATGAAGTCAACGGGTTTTAAAATGGGTCCTTTTGAATTGATGGATCTTATTGGCAACGATATCAATTATAAGGTGAGCACTTCGGTTTACGATGCAATGCATCGCCCGGCACGGCTGGCACCATCAGTATGGCAACAACAAAAAGTTGAAGCAAATGAACTCGGCATCAAAACCGGTAAAGGTTATTATGATTATCCAAAACCGGCCTCTGATAATACATGATTGGTGGATAAGCCGATATGAAGTATTTTCGCAAACTTAATTGATACTTCATCGATAACCCACGCAAAATACTAATCACCGGTGGAACGGGATTTCTTGGAGCTTATATTATCAGGGAACTCGTAAACAAGGGATTCGCGGTAAGAGCCATCAGGCGCGGCAATAAAAACTGGCCGTTCTATATCTCCCCCAAAATTTTTGAAAAAGTCGAGTGGATCGAAGGTGACATACTGGATGTTGTTGCCCTTGGCGAGGCGATGGTTGGAATAGATGCCGTGATCCATGCAGCGGCAAAAGTCTCGTTCCAGGCTGCCGACCGTTCAGAAATGTTCAGAATAAATATCGAGGGCACTGCCAACGTAGTGAACCTTGCACTTGAAGCAGGCATTACCAAAGTATTGTATGTAAGTTCTGTTGCAGCACTCGGGCGCACTAAAAACGGAGACACAGTTACTGAAGAAAAGAAATGGGAAGAAAGTGCGATGAACACCAACTATGCATTGAGTAAATACCATGCAGAAATGGAAGTCTGGCGGGGAATGGGTGAAGGTTTAAATGTAACCGTAGTAAATCCAAGCACCATACTTGGTTATGGTGACTGGAATAGCTCAAGCTGCGCGATTTTTAAAAACGTATATAACGAATTTCCATGGTACACCAGCGGTGTTAATGGTTTTGTTGATGTGGAAGATGTGGCCAGGGCTATCGTCTTATTATTGGAAACAGAAAGCAGCGGTGAAAGATATATTCTCAATGGGGAGAACTGGACTTTCCAGGAACTGTTTAACCAGATAGCCCGGGGTTTTAACAAGAAACTTCCCTATAGGAGAGCCACACCATTGTTGGCCGAAATTGCCTGGAGATTTGAAAAAGTAAAAACGCTGTTTACCGGCAAAACTTCGTTGCTTACCAGGGAATCAGCAAGGATTTCTCAAACCAAAACTTATTTCAATACCAGTAAGATAAAGACTAAGTTACCGGAATTCAGTTTCACTCCTTTATCCGAAAGCATCGAAAAAGCATGCAATAACTATCTATTATCACCCCAACTGACCAGGTAACACGATTTATGCGGTGGAAGTGTGGTATACTTTTAGCCTGTTATCCTGCGTTTATAAACTGAATCAAATCGTATTCATGAAAAAATTGATTTTCCTCGCCTGCTTTATTTGTTATGCTGGTTTTTTACAGGCGCAAAATTTTCCCATCCTGGGCAAAGTTGTTGATTCTGCCTCCGGGCAGCCGCTTAGCAAGGCTTCCGTTTTCTGCCAGAATACCACATTCGGCACTATCACAAATAATGATGGATTATTTTATATGAATCTTCCAAATGGGGGTTATGACCTGGTGATATCTTATACCGGTTATGACAAAAAACTGTTAAGAATAAGCAATGCCCAACAGCTTAAGGATACCCTTTTGTTTGTTTTGGCACCTCAGGATAATTCTATGACGGAAGTTGCAGTAGTTGCAAGTAATGAAGTTCAGGATGGATGGAACAAATATGGAAAGTTTTTCTCGGAGAACTTTATCGGAACCACTCCGAATGCCGAACAATGTACTATCCAGAATCCGGAAGCACTTCGTTTTTTCTATACAAAAAAACGGAACCGTTTAAAGGTGACAGCAAAGGAAGACATTACGGTTGTAAACAATGCGCTTGGTTACAGGATCAGGTACCAGCTTGATTCATTCAGTTACGATTACAATACAAAAATCAGTCAGTATACAGGTTATCCTTTGTTTGAAGAGATGGATACAACGGAAGATGTTAAGAAGATCTGGGTATCTAACCGGGCAAAAACTTACCTGGGCTCCAGGTTGCATTTTATGCGCGCTATGTACGACAGCATAGTAACCGATGAAGGATTTACAGTGGAGAAGATGAATAGTGATCCCAAAAGCACGAAAGGCATTGATATCGAAAACCTCTACGACAGTTCATTTTACTTTGTAGACAGTAATGGTGTTTCAGTGAGCTGGGATGGTCGTTATCGTATTGGTTACAAAAAAGTATGGCCCGAAAAGAAATTTTTGCAGGAGTTTAAACTGCCTGCCAATACAAATATGCAGGTTACCCTGTTAGACATAGCTGATGGCTTTATAATAGAACAAAATGGCTATTTCTATGAGCAGTATGATGTTATTAATTCGGGTTACTGGGCCTGGAAGAAACTGGCCGAATTGCTCCCCTATAATTACGAATACGAGTAGGTTTCATAACTCATAATTCATAATTCTCTTTGCATCGCCTTTTTCCATAACTCAGGTATTCTTTTTATCCAAATGAGTTCCTTTTTTTTGATGCCTGCATCATCTGCCGGGGTACCAAAAAAGATCTTACCCGGTGGTATGTTTTTACCAACCCCGCTTTGAGCAAGTACCACTGCATTGTCCCCGATAGAAAGTGTTTTCGAGAGTCCAACCTGTCCCCATAATATTACTCCATCACCAAGTGTGGTAGCGCCAGCGATACCTACCTGGGCTGCTATAAGACAGTTTCTGCCAATAACCGTATCATGACCTATATGAACCATGTTATCGATTTTGGTACCTGCACCAATCACTGTATCATGGCTAACCCCACGGTCAATTGTACAACCAGCTCCTATCTCTGCTTCATCATGAATCACAACACGGCCTGCGCTTTCCATCTTTTTGTACCAGGCATTGCGGTCTTTTTTGGTATTATAATAAAATGCATCGGAACCAATTACCGTTCCCGCCTGGATAATAACATTATCACCAATCTGAGTATAATCCAGGATTGTAACATTGGGATGAATAAAACAATTTTTACCTATGGTTACATGATGCCCGATGAAGACATTGGGTGCTATATAACTTAATGAATCAATGCTTGAGTTGTCACTCACGGGTTTATCAGCCGGGACAAAAGGCCTGAAGTGCCGGACAATCTTTTGATAAGCTTCAAAAGGCTGCTCTACAATCAGGAGTGACTTCTCTTCCGGGAAGCTTGTCTTTTTATTGATGATGATAAAACTAGCGGCCGATTGAATGCATTTGTCATAGTATTTGGGGTGATCTACAAAAACCAGGTCACCGGATTCTACTTTATGTATCTCGTTGATCCCTGTCGCCTGCCTGTCTTTATCGCCTTCGATCTCTGCACCGATTAGTTCCGCGATCCATTGAATTGATACCGGAGAGGGAAATTTCATTGTTCTTGATTTTGTTTATAAGATGACTAATACAAAAGTAAATGAAGGACATTTAACGCCCGTTCCTTTTATTAAACAGGAGCTTAAAAAGTACCGTTCGATTTTTCCAATGATCAATATTCACTTTTATTCAATGTTTTTGGGTATTTCTACGATGATTGGACTAAGTTTTTAAAAATATTTTTGAACTATTTTTTTTAACAAATCAGCCCGATTTTTATCAGTTTTGTTGATCGTGTTTTAATAGTCACTGATAAGAAATTTTGAGACTTTAAAAATATGACTTGATAGAAACGAGTGGTGACAAGTGTTTCAGAAGACAATTTTTTACTGCCGTTTTTTATGATGTTATTATGCTTGCCTGGTTCTTAACTTTATCTGCTAATAAAGGGTGCATCCGGCCGTCGCTTTTCCACACGATAAAATAAAATGTGAATAAAATTTGCATTAATTTTTTTTCTGAAAGAAAAAATTCTTTTTAATATTGTGTAGGGAAATTTTGATTCCCACTACTTACTAACCCATCTACATAATAAATCTCCCGACTCATCGGGAGGTTTTTTTTTGAAGTATGTCCAGTTATTACACGATTCATAAACCCTTCCAGGTACTTTCCCAGTTCTCATTCCAGGAATCCAGGCAAACGTTAAAGGATATTTATAAGTTTCCAACTGATGTATATCCCGTGGGCCGGCTGGATTATGACAGTGAAGGTTTACTTATCATCACCAATGACAAGTCGCTTAATCATAAGTTACTCAATCCTGCATTCGGACACGAAAGGGAATATTGGGTGCAGGTTGAAGGACAGATCACAACCGATGCTTTAATTCAGCTACAGGATGGAGTTGAAATCTCCATTGATGGCAGACTGCACCAGACCCGCAGATGTATTGCCTCGGCCTTTCTATCAGTACCGCATGTAGCTGAAAGGAATCCACCAATCAGGTTTAGAAAAAACATTCCGACAAGCTGGATCAAACTGATACTTACAGAAGGTAAAAACAGGCAGGTGAGAAAGATGACAGCCGCAGTTGGATTTCCAACCCTGAGGCTCATTCGTTACCGTATTGGCCATCTTACCATTGATCAAATGGCGCCGGGCGAATATAAAGAGTGGGATAACCTGCAGATCTACCAACTATTGGGAATCAAATGAATCCTTTCGTTCAATACCAGGACTTGCATTCAATAGCCAGTCATTTCATTCAATACTCAGTTCTTTCCCTCAATACTCAGTTCTTTCGTTCAATACTCAGTTCTTTCGTTCAATACTCAGAGCTTTCAATACCGAGGGCATTCATTCAATTCCCGGCCCTTTCTTCAATACCGGTGATTGCGATCACAACACTTATTCTTTTAAACCCGGCATTAATTAAACCCTGGACTAAACATTATTCGTTTCCACACTATACTATACTATCATCAAGGTTAGAATTTACCCCGAATCTCAGGTTATACCGGGCCATTACTAACCTAAATAAACAAACCGGTTAATCAGCTTCAATTCTTATCTTGCCACCATAAAAAATTGGAATATGCTAAAATCCATGACTGGTTTTGGAAGAACTGAAAGATCTGTAGGCGATAAAACTTTCCTGGTTGATATAAAATCATTGAATGGAAAACAATTTGAACTAAACCTCAAAATGCCGGCTTTTCTGAAGCCTTTCGAATTCGAAATCCGTACGCTTCTTTCTAAGAATCTAAACCGTGGTACTGTAGATTGTACAATTAATCTTAAGGAAACCGGGAGCTCGAAACCTGTAAGTATAAATACCGAACTGGCTAAAGCTTATTATCAACCGATCGCAGATCTGTCAGCTGCCCTGAATCTGGATCCATCATCTATACTCAGCACATTGTTAAAATTGCCCGAGGTGATCACGCCAACCGGCGAAACGCTGACTGAATCAGAATGGGAAGAATTTAAAAAAGTGATGGAATCAGCAATTGAAGATTTGAATCAACACCGGCTAGAAGAAGGCAAGGCACTTGAACAGGATCTTTTGCTTCGTATCAACAACATTCAGCATCAGCAGGATGAGATCGTTAAACTGGAACCCAACCGGAAACAAAAAATCAGGGACGGCTTGGTAAAGGTGCTGGAGGAAAATGTGGGCAAGGAAAACTATGATCCAAACAGGTTAGAACAGGAATTAATATATTATATAGAAAAGATTGACATTAGTGAAGAACAGGTGCGACTAAAAAACCATTGCGAGTATTTCAAAACCCTGCTACTTTCCAACGACGAAGGCAAAGGCAAAAAATTATCATTCATATTGCAGGAAATAGGAAGAGAGATTAATACCACCGGTGCAAAAGCTTATGACTCGAACATCCAGCAATATGTTATACAGATGAAGGATGAACTCGAAAAAGCCAAGGAACAGGTCCTTAACGCTCTGTAACCATAATAACAGGTATTAAGCATTATCAATTGGATAAAACCAATTAACCGATTCCAGTATTTTTGTAAAAAACCGGTCACTTGAAACACTTTCTATCCTTTCTGATTTTTACACTGGCTTTTGTATCCTGCCAGCAAAACATCGATGTATTTGAAAAAAATGTGGAGATTCCAGATCATGCCTGGAGCTCAGGATTTAAGCCGGAAATAAGTTTCACGGTACAGGACACTACGGCGAGGTATAATATCTATGCTGTGGTTCGGCATACCGATGCATACGAGTTTAATAATATCTGGATCAATATCTATACAAAAGTTCCCGGCGATTCAGCTATGCGCAAGCAACAGCTCGATCTTAAACTGGCTACTGATGAGAAGGGCTGGCTGGGTAGTGGTATGGACGACATATTTGAACACCGGATCCTGATCACCGCACAACCTGAAGCGCTCACAAAAGCCGGCACATATACTTTCAGTTTTGAAAATATTATGCGCGTTGATCCTTTGCCCGGGGTATTGAATATGGGTATCAGGGTTGAAAAAGCGAAATAAGCATAACTGCTGATGAAACTTCCTTCAAAAAAGAAACTTGCAGTCGCCACCTTCGTTTACTGGTTCCTGCTGGCCTATATTATTGCCATTCTTTTTTTCTGGTTTTTTGTTCTGGAAACACAGAACACCCAGATGAGCAATTACAAACTTAATGAGTTAAAAAAAGATGATCCGGCCTATATCAGCAAAATAGAAAAGATCGCTGCTGAGAAAAGACTGAAAACAACCCAATATCTCGGTGAGGGCCTAACCTTTCTTGCAATGATCCTGGTAGCTGCCTTATTCGTTTACCGGGCAGTGAGGAGGCAGTTCATTCTTCAGCAACAACAACAAAATTTTATGATGGCGGTTACCCATGAACTGAAAACGCCGATTGCCGTTGCTAAACTCAATCTCGAAACCTTGCTGAAACATCAGCTTGACGATACACGCAAACAAAAGATCCTGCAGATGACCCTGCAGGAAATCAACCGGCTCAATAATCTCTCAAGTAATATCCTGGTATCCGCGCAACTGGAAGGCGGGCGTTACCGGGTTGGAAAGGAAGAACTCGATCTTTCTGATCTTGTGAAAAGCTGTGTTGTCGATTTTATTAACCGCTACCCCGAAAGACACTGGACGACCGATATAGAACCTGAACTCGATATAAAAGGTGACGCGTTGCTGCTCCAGATACTGGTGAATAACCTACTTGAGAATGCCATGAAATATTCGCCGAAAGAGGGCAGGATAAGCTGCACCCTTAAGAAAGATCATCACAAGGTCATACTCTCGGTTACCGACGAAGGCAGTGGAATACCCGATTCAGAAAAGAAAAAAATCTTCGAAAAGTTTTATCGCATAGGTAACGAAGAAACAAGAACTGCAAAAGGAACTGGCATTGGTCTTTATCTTTGCCGTAAAATCGCTGATGATCATAATGCAGACATTCGTGTGACAGACAATCATCCCACCGGCGCTAATTTTATCATTCGTTTCCCGGTTTAATTCAACTCCATATGGCTTCAAAACTTTCGATTTTACTAGTTGAAGATGAAGAAAACCTTCACGAAGCTCTTAAGCTGAATCTTGAGCTGGAAGGATATGAGGTAACCTCCGCTTTTGACGGCACCGACGCATTGAAAAAAGTGGAAGGCGAATATTTCGATCTCATAATCCTGGATGTTATGCTACCTGAAGTGGACGGTATCAGCGTTACTGAAACCGTGAGGGTGCATAACAATGACGTCCCGATTCTTATCCTGAGTGCAAGAAATAATAGCGCAGACAGGGTTCTGGGACTCAAAAAAGGTGCGGATGATTATCTCACAAAACCATTTAACCTGGAAGAACTGCTATTAAGAGTTCAGAAACTCATCAACAAGAACAAAAAAATGCAGGACAAGGATACGATTGGAGATTCGTATTCATTTGGTTCTAATAAAATTGATTTCAGGGCCCAGGAAGCGCAGATCAAAACCGGCGAAAAAATTCAGCTAAGCAAAAAAGAAGCAATGCTTCTGAAACTGCTGATTGAAAATAAAAATGAAGTTGTGCCACGCGAAAAGATCCTTCAGACTGTCTGGGGTTATAACGTTTATCCAACTACCAGGACCATCGATAATTTCATATTGAACTTTCGCAAATATTTCGAAGAAGATAGCCGTAACCCGCAATTCTTTCATTCTGTAAGAGGTGTGGGTTATAAATATTCAGAATAGTGCAACAGTATTCAGAATAGCGTAACAGTATTCAAATAGCTTAACAGTATTTAGAATAGCTTAACAGTATTTAGAATAGTGTAAACGCATTAATCCCGCAATTACTGATAGTAAAGAATTATCCGGTTGCAGTTATCGGGTTTTTCAATTTATCACCCACTTCAACTGCTTTATCAAGTAGTTCCTGCATATCCGAAGGACTATGATCAGGAGTGTAAAGCGCCCACTCACATTCATTTAAAACGGTCAGAAAGTTATTTATCACAGGTGCCGCTATCTCCTGCTTCTGAAGCTGGAAGCTTATATTCTGTTTATTCAGAAAAGACGGGAGTACGTCACAGCGTTCTGCCGCAATCTTCCAAAGCACTTGCTGTACCTCGCGGTAAAAGCCCTTGGTATCATCGTTAATAAGAGATTTACGGGCATTCCCAAACATGGCTGCTGCAGGTATAACTTCCCTGACTTTTATTTCTGTGACCGGCATTGGTTTTAAGGGTTCAGCATTTGTAACCGGTTCCTTTATGCCTTTCTTCAGAAATACCGCCTGGTATAATATCCAACCGATAATAACAAGTGCAACACCGCCAAACCAATAAAGATGCAGTGGTTTGTCGGCCAGGCTTTTCACATTCCGGGTTTCAATAAAAGGAGTTTTTTCAGAAGCTGAAACGTGAAAACTGATTGGTGCAGTTACAAGTGTCTTATAATTTTCTGACTGTGGATCGAAATAAGAAAATGAAACAGCTGGTATTGTATATTGGCCGGTATCCCTTGCAGTAACAGCATAATCAAAAGTTTTTTTACCACTCAGCGGATACACAAACTGGTTAAGATCTTCCTTTACAGTAGGCTCAGAAGTATCGATTCCTTTTGGCCAATCAATATCGGGCAAAGTCACCAGCTGAAGATTACCGCTGCCGGAAAGTTGCCATTGTATTTTTATTAGTTCGCCCTGCTTAATTTCTTCGGCAGGCATTATGGTTTGCAAGGTAAATTTTCCGACGGCACCGGTGAAATCAGCTGGCTGATCTTTTTCAGGAAGTGGTTTTACGTCGATAGTAACCGGGACAGTTCTTAAAGTAGTATAGTGTTCAAAATTGGATCTGAATGATGAAGATTGATCGAGCAATCTTTGCAACTGACTTTTCCCGTCATTTTTTAAACCATTCGTTTTTACAAAATGTACTACGCTTTCTATTTCTGCGGGGTCTAGTTCATATTTGCCTGCCTGTAATGGAAATAACTGGACCTTCCTGATCAGGTTGGTATAAAAAGCGTTTCCTTTTATCACTTCAACCTCTGGTTTGTTATCATAAGACTCAACCATTTCGACCACACTAAAACCAGGAAACGAAGGTCTTTTAACAACCTGTGAATTTGAATTTAGCCGCGAATAAGCTTTATATGCAACCGCTAAAGGCTCTCCTACATAACAAGAGGTTTTGTTTGTATTAGCACGCAGGAAGAAATTGTTTTTAATTTTGTCCTCTACCTTTTCTCCAGGCCTGATCTCAGATTCATCTTCTACTCTTGGCTCATTCTGCATTTCCTCAGGTTCAGGAACAGAAGAAAGCCCGGTTTGGCTCACTGTTATATTTATTGCTTTCGTCGTAAGCTTGCGTCCATTAATAGTTACCGAAGCAGCCGGAATAACAAACCTGCCTGTCTTCATCGGGGTTAGTACAAGTACCTTTGAATAGGAATCTATCCATTGAAGCGTTTTACCGCCGATTACCTGTGATGCCTGGTTTGTGAAAGTATCATTAACAACAAATCCCTTTATATAAGGAATTTTGATATCGGGAACATACTTAGCACCATACACAACAAATTGCACCTGGAAAGGCTGTTTCAGCGCAACGCTTTTTTCGCTTACTATCGATACGAATTTCAGCTCCGTTTGTGTATGGCCAGGCATTGCAGACATGAAGAGGCCGGCAATGAAAAATAGCCGGTAAATTATTCCTGTAAATGTCTTCGTGTTGAATTGCATCATCTGACCCCTGGCTGGTTCAAACAAATATAAAATTAAGCCAGCCAATTCAGCGCTTAAATAAAGTTAAATGGACGAATGGTGCTTATCCCTGGACGACCAGTCTACAAGTCGCCAAGTTGGGGGCGCAGGAGAATTTCTTCGACACAAGCCCTGGACGAAAGATTCGCTGCGGAATATATCATATCTGCAACATCTTTTTCATCCATAAGACGCTGCGGGTCAACGCCAGAACTCTTCCATGAGTCGGTATATGCCGCACCGGGGTAAACGGCTGTTACTTTTATGTCAAAATTCTTAAGTTCTTCCCTCAGGTTCCTCGAAAATCCAGCTAAAGCATATTTTGTAATGCTATACGCCCCACCATTCGGATATGCTTTCAATGAAGCAATCGAACACATATTGAAGATATGTCCACGGCGATTTTCTATCATGCGTGGTAATAATTTGCGGGTCAGGTAATAAGCACTGTATAAATTCACCTCAACCAGCTTTTCAAGCACACCATCGTCTTCTGTACTTATGCTACCTGGAAAATAGATACCGGCATTATTAACCAGGATATCTGTTTCAGTTGTTTGATTAAGCACCCAGTCACCAAACGCTATTACCTGTTCTTTGATTCCAAGGTCACAGTTATAAGTTTTGAATTCAGATGCCTTATAAACTGCTCTCAGTTCTTCCGCCGTTTTTTCCAATCTTTCTTTATCCCTCGCACATATCATGACCAGGTGCGATTTGCCATCGGCCGCAAACTTCTCTGCTATAGCTCTTCCAAATCCCTTTGAAGCACCTGTAATTACAATATTCATACCTGCATCATTTATAACGAAGTTAGAATCTAATACAGCTTACCAAACTTTTTTTACTGAAACTGGTTTGGTAATTTTGCAATAACAGGATATGAAGTATAAACATCTCTTTTTCGACCTTGATCACACGTTATGGGATTTCGATGCAAATGCGCGCTTAACTCTGCATGAGTTATATCATGGGCATGATTTGGCCAACATAGGTGTTCATGATTTTGAACTGTTTCACAAAAATTATATTGTTCATAATAACCATTTGTGGGATAAATACCGGAAGGGTCAATTGAAAGTAGATGAATTGCGATGGAAGCGCATGGCGCTGACACTACTGGACTTTAAGATCGGTGATGAATCACTGGCAAAAGCACTTGGCGATCGTTTTCTCGATCTGCTTCCTTCCAGAACGCTATTGTTTCCATTTGCCATTGAGATGCTTGAGTATCTTACCGACAAAGGTTATGATCTCCACCTGATCACCAATGGATTTGAGAAAACCCAACATTGCAAATTACAATATTCTGGTTTAGCAGGCTTCTTCAAAGAAGTTATCACATCGGAAGGAAGCAATAGCATCAAACCAAAAAAAGAAATTTTTGAATATGCCTTCAAAAAAACCAACTCCGCTCCTGAAAAAAGTATTATGATAGGCGATAGCATTGATGCAGATATTCAAGGTGCTATCAATGCGGGTATAGATCAGGTTTTTGTAAATCACGTTAATGAAACGACGTCAATAATACCGACGTATACGATATACTCATTGGAAGAGTTAGGGCATATATTCTAGTGGTGAGTGGTAAGTGGTGATTTTAGTTGTGAGTTAAGGAAAGTGAATTAATCACTCATCCAATGATTAACTCAACTTACCACTCACCACTCACCACGCACCACTGAATTCAGAACGTCGCTAACACCGTAACCCCTCCTTGCACCATATCGTCAATCTTCACGTTCAGTTTTGCACCGACCGGCAACAGGACGTCTACCCGGCTACCAAATTTTATAAAGCCGTATTCTGCACTTTGTTCCACTTTTTGACCTACAGTCAGGTAGTTTACAATACGCCTGGCTACTGCTCCTGCAATTTGTTTATAGAGAATTTCGCCATGCAGGTTTTTTACAACGGTTGTATGGCGCTCATTTTCGGTTGAAGATTTTGGATTCCAGGCAACCAGGTATTTGCCCTTATGATATTGATTGTATACAACCTCTCCCGACACAGGATTCCGGTTTTGGTGTACATTCAATGGACTCATAAAAATAGAAACCTGCAGGCGCTTGTCCTTGAAATATTCTTCATCCACTGTTTCTTCTATAACCACCACTTTGCCATCGGCGGGACAAACCACAACGTTTTCTTGTTTTGTAAGTTTCCTTTCCGGGATACGAAAAAATGAAATAATAAAAAGAAGAAAGAGGAATGAAATAATAAAGATCAGCCAACTTAGCCAGGGATAATGAAAGCTGATATAATAAAACGAAGCAAGGTTTATCAAGGCAAATGCAACGGCAATTATGAAAATCGTTTTGTAGCCTTCTTTATGTATCCGCATATTGGAATTTAAGCCGCAAAATTAAGGATTTGGCCTTATTTGCGTTTGAATGATTTGATTGAGTTAACTTATCCTTTTCAATCCCTGTCTGGGAATAAGCATTTATATTGTTGAAATAAATGGCACTAAGACATAAACAGCTGAACATAGATCCACACAGCCGGAACCACAAACAGCAGTGAATCGAACCGATCGAGAAAACCGCCATGGCCTGGCATAATACTTCCACTGTCTTTGACATTTGCCAATCTTTTAAGCTTCGATTCAAACAGGTCACCTGCAGTGCCAAAAATGGCAACTATAGCCCCGATTATGAACCAATGATAGTCCGGGATTGGTGACTCCGTTGGTATACCAATGATACCGGAATAATCACTGCTGCCGATTAAGCCGATGATCAATACACAAAGCACCATTCCTCCCAGGGTACCTTCCCAGGTTTTCTTTGGTGAAATTTTTGAGAAAGGTGTCTTCCCGATAAAAGAACCAACCAGGTATGCCATTGTATCATTGATCCAGACCGCCAGGATAACTGTGAGCGGAATATATGGACCTTTTGAAAGACCTGGTCCCGGATGATAATAATCATATAAGCCAATCATCATCGCCCAGGTTAATGACATATAAATCAGCCCGGCGAAGGAGAACACAACGTTTCGGCCGGACACCTGTTTAGAAAATAATAACTCAACCAGCGGAAGTAGAAATATAAACATCAACCCAAGCCACCAGCCCATTGAATGAAGTGAGAAATCACCAATATTAAACATATCATTGGTGAAATATAACATGATGCACCAGCCTGCAAGCATCACTCCATATCGATGAAACCCGGTAATCTCTGAATACTCGTGATCAATCAACCCGATTATCTTCTGGTATTCAACCCAGCAACCAAAATGAATGATGGAAAACAATATAAAAAAACTCCATTGGCTCCACAGCAAACCAGTCAGCATTACAGCGACGAAAATGAGTGCGGTCAACGCCCGTTTTCTGAATGTAGCAATATTCAGCGCCATATTATGCTAACAGGGTTTTGTTATTCATCAGGCGATATAGTTGTTATGAGGTGTTAACCCGTTGCGGTCATAAACTTTCGACCAGGTTATGGTAGAAAGCCGCTGGTATAAACGAAGTATTCGAAGACTGCAACGGCACTAATTAATGCCAGGTAAAAAGGCACTACCGGATTTTCGTTGATGTATTTTGTAGCATAAGAGGCAACGATCACCTGTACCGCATTGGTAATAAAATGCGCGACAATGCTTGTCCACAAACTTCCGCTGAACCAGTATAATGCTCCCAGCACAATCCCGAGGAACATCCGGGGCAAAAATCCCTGGAATTGAAAATGCAGGGCAGAAAACAAGGCTGCCGTAACAATGATTCCTACCCATGGTCTCCTGGTGAGCTGAATGATCACACGTTGCAATGCGCCCCTGAAAAACATTTCTTCACAGATAGCCGGTAAAAGTGCGATGACAATCACGTTTATTATGATATCTGTCCCACCGGTTATCTTAAGGAAAGCCTCCATCTGTTTTGCTGCCAGTTTTTCCATTTCTATCATGGAAGCTGGCATCGGAATAAGTTGATTAAGCTCCCCCAACCAGAATACAAGTGGAAAAGCTAAAAGCATACACCCGATCCCAAGTATATACATAGATACTTTCTCGGCAGGCTTAAATCCGAGAAAGTAAAAATAACTGCCCCTGAAACTGAACAAGGCATATAATAAAGCTGGTAAAAAGAAAAAAATCAAAGATGATGCGGCCTGGACCCACTTCATGGTGGCAAGGTTTTCCGGGGCAGCTAAATCTATTTTACCGCCAAAAATTATCTGGCTTAAGCTCGCCAGTAGTAATTGTGGAATGAAGTAAACCAATAAAAGCACACCCAGCTGTGTATTAGGCGATTTAATTCTTAAATGACCGGTCATGGCTGGTATAAACGAGGATTAATTTGTAAATTTGCAACCTTTCAAGATACGCAAGATAAGGATATCCACTGATTGCGAAGGACTGGCAAAGTGATAATTATGATTCAGATTGGCAACATACAATTACCGGAGTTCCCGCTTCTTCTGGCCCCGATGGAAGATGTAAGTGATCCGCCGTTTCGTGCAGTTTGTAAAGACAATGGCGCCGATCTCATGTATACTGAGTTCATCTCTTCGGAAGGGCTGATCCGCGATGCGATCAAGAGCCGCCAAAAACTCGATATATTTGATTATGAACGCCCTGTGGGCATTCAAATTTTTGGAGGAGATGAAGAAAGTCTGTCACTGGCTGCAAAAATCGTGGAAGTTACCAACCCCGACCTGCTTGATATCAATTTCGGCTGTCCCGTAAAAAAGGTTGCTTTGAAAGGTGCAGGAGCTGGAGTATTAAAAGATATTGACCTGATGGTGAGGCTTACTTCAGCGGTCGTGAAATCAACTTCATTACCGGTCACTGTCAAAACACGCCTCGGCTGGGACGATTCAACCAGGAATATTGAAGAAGTTGCAGAACGCCTGCAGGATGTGGGAATTAAAGCACTTGCTATTCATGGCCGTACCCGGACCCAGATGTATAAAGGGGATGCCGACTGGACACTCATAGGAAAAGTAAAAAACAATCCAAGAATCAGGATACCGATCTTCGGAAACGGTGATATCGATTCTCCCGAAAAAGCGCTTGAATACAAAAACAAGTATGGAATAGATGGTATCATGATTGGCCGGGCAGCCATCGGATATCCATGGATCTTTAACGAAATCAAACATTATTTTCAAACGGGTGAGCACCTGCCACCACCGACCATTACAGATCGGGTTGCTGTTTGCCGCAAACACCTGTTGCGATCTGTTGAATGGAAGGGACCTGTAGTAGGAATCAATGAAATGCGCCGGCATTATGCCAACTACCTGAAGGGTCTACCAAACATAAAAGAATTCCGTGGCCGCCTGGTTACTCTTAAAACGCCTGAAGAAATAAATGAAGTTTTGAATGAAATCATCATCCAGTATTCAGGTTTTCAATTTGAAAAAACCCCGATTGTATTGGAAAATTATCACGAAAAATGCCCGGTATAGGGCGTTACATCTCAACGGCCTGTATCATTTCCTTTCCCAAAGGGCTTACTGAAGGGTCAAAATAGTGCGTAAGCATTCCTTTTTCGTTGATCAGGTATTTTGAAAAATTCCATGAAGGAGCTTTGTCGTTCCAGCCATTAAGGGATTTGTTGGAAAGCCATTCGAATACCGGGTTTTGATTTTCTGATTTTACCACCACTATTTTTGTTGAAAGCGGAAAATTGATCCCGTAATTGAGTTTACAGAATTGCATTATTTCTGCATCAGTACCTTTTTCCTGTTCGCTAAAATCATTTGCGGGGAACCCAATCACCTGTAGTTTGCCTGCATACTTTGCCTGGAGCTGTTGCAATTCTTCATATTGCCTTGTATACCCACAATCTGATGCGGTATTAACAATTAGTATTTTTTTACCAGAAAGCTCTTCCATGTTCAGCTCGCTACCGCCATTTAATTTAACGGTCAGATTGTATAATGATTTCAGCGGAGTTTTATGACCGCTATTCACAAAAACATCACTGTTTTTTCCGAAAAGCCGGGTAACTCCTGTTATCAACGGATAAATTGCTTTCATTACTTTTTGTTTACCCGTCATGGCCCTGGAATTTCTGTTTACAATAAAAAAATAAATAAGGCTGCTCATCGTCAGCACTGATAAAACAATCAAACCAATATTTCTTTTCCTGTATGTCACCAGTTCAATTTGATTTTTTACCGGATAGATTGTCCCATCTTAACCTATTCGCAAAATTACCCAAAGATCCTCTTAAGCAGTTTGATCTTTCCTTTGAAAGTGGGGTATTTGATTCTCGGATCAAACCAGAATGGCGTTTTCATGACAGACTTCGGTCGGCTAAAAAGATCAAAACTGAATTTCCCATGATAAGTCCCCATGCCGCTACCCCTGACTCCGCCGAAAGGCAAATGATAGTTTGAAAAATGATAGGCGGTATTATTAATACAACCACCGCCAAAAGAAGTTTTCTTTATCCAGGCATCAACAACTTCCTGGTTGCGGGTGAACAGATAAAAAGCAAGCGGGTCAGGATTCCTGGTGACTATAGCCATTGCCTCTTCAGTATTCTTATACGTAATTACAGGAAGTATCGGTCCGAATATTTCATCATGCATAATAGGTGCTTCAACATTTACCCTATCGAGAATTGTAGGACCGATATAAAGTTGGGAGATGTCATGATCACCGCCATAAACAACATCTCCATTATCGAGATATCCAACCAGCTTTTTAAATCTTGATTGATTGATGATCCTTCCATAGTCATGGCTTCCGGCAGGGTCGCTGGTATAAAATTCTTTGATCGATTTACCAATCGCGTCTATAAGCTTATCTTTTACTGATTCATGAACCAGGAGGTAGTCCGGGGCTATACAGGTTTGACCAGCGTTTAGCCATTTACCAAAAGTGATGCGTTTGGCTGTAACGAAGATATCGGCGTCTGGTTCTATCACTACGGGACTTTTACCCCCAAGTTCCAGCGTGACTGGCACCAGTTTGTCTGCAGCCAGTTTGTAAATCTGCCGGCCAACAAAAGTGCTACCCGTATAAAAAATATGATCAAATCTAAACGACTCAAGCATCGGTGGTATAACCTGGTCGCCGGGCCCATTTATCACCCGGATATAATTGTCCGGAAAGATGCCGGCAATCATTTTCTCTATGAGGCTTGCAGTTGCTGGTGCCATTTCACTGGGTTTTAATACTGCGCAATTACCTGCAGCTATTGCAGCCATAAGAGGAATCATGATCAGTTGAAAAGGATAATTCCATGGAGCGATGATTAATACAACTCCAAGTGGATCGCGGTAGACCTTACTCGATGAAGGGATATTTGCAAATGTAGTTTTCACTGAAGCGGGTCTTGCCCATTTTCGGAGGCGAGATAAGAGATGTTTTGTTTCTGCTAAAAACAAACCGGTTTCGGTTGCATAAGCTTCCTCCTCGCTCTTATGCAAATCTTTATAAAGCGCCTCAGCTATTGCAGCTTCGTTTTGGATCACCAGCTGCTTTAAAGCATTTAATTGTTTGATGCGAAATTCTATGGACCTGGTGGCGCCCGAGTCGTAATATTCGCGCATTGGGGTTAATGAAATAGTTTGCATCAGCCTGGAGATTAGGAGGTGATATAATATAATTCAACATGCAAATTGATATATATTAACGATATTAATTGGGCTTCCGATTACACTCAGATAAAAATAGAAACGAGATAGATCATCACTATGCTCACAATGCCCATCCAGACAGTGGCTACCGAATAAACTCTTAACATCGTTTTCATATCCAGACCGCTGAACTTTGCGATTACCCAGAAATAGGCATCGTTTGCATGAGAGATCATCATAGAACCTGCACCCATTGCCAACACGGTCAGCAGGCGACCGTTTTCTGTATCAAGATGAAGCGCCGGAAGCAAAGGCAGCACCACTGAAGCGGAAGTAATGATCGCAACCGTTGAAGAGCCTTGTGCTGTTTTCAGAATAAAACTAAGGAGAAATGGAAATAGTAACCCGAGACTTCCCAAAGCAACTGCATTACCAAAATGTTCACCGATTTTTGTTGCTGCCAGCACTGCCCCAAACGCACCACCCGCGCCGATGATGACTAATATTCCGCCCGCCTTTTCAGCTGCATCTGTCAACAATTTGCCCAGTGCATTTTTCTTCCAGTTCTTACCCGCATTTAATGCAAGCAACACACCCATAGTTAAAGCTATAACGGGATCACCCAAAATGAGAATCATTTGCTGCCAGGGAGTGTAAGTTTCATTTCCCTCTACAAAAGAATGCATGGCTATCAAAAGGATTGGAACAATTACCGGGAGAAATGCTTTAACCGGGGATGGCAGTTCATCACCGGTTTCTATTACTTCTTCATCGGCCGAACGCAGAAACGGGATTTTTTTCCCTGCATATTTTGCCCACCAATGACCAACAAACATGGCAGGAAGCGCAACTATTATTCCTATCATTATCAGCTTTCCATAAGCAACTGATAATGTTCCCGCAGCGGCAGCGGCACCGGGATGTGGGGGAATAAGACAGTGCACTGAATACAGACCAGTTGCCAGGGATACACTCATGATTACAACTGAGATACCGGTTCGACGCGCTATCGACTTATTAAGACCGCTTAACACGATATAGCCTGAGTCGCAAAAGATCGGTAGCCCTACAACAAAGCCGGTAATACTCATGGCCCAGGCTGCATGTTTGTCCCCGACGCGTTTTAATATATAGGCTGCCATTACTCTTGTACTGCCGGTATGTTCCAGCAAAACCCCCAGAGTGGTGCCAAGCACGATGATGAGACCCAGTGATTTCATAATGTTTCCAAAACCTTCTTTTACTAATCCCACTATTTGTAATGCCGGTATTTGGACGCCGAGCCCAACAACAAAACTTGCGAGAACCAGGGCAAAAAAGGCATGCACTTTGAACTTCGTGGTAAGCAGTATTATCAGGGCTATTCCAGCCAGCAAAGCAATTATCACTTGGGGAAGCGATGAGGTCATTCGATACATTTAGAAGTGAATCAACAAGTTAAGTCAAAATATAATCGAGTCAACAGATCACGATAAGAATAATATGCTGTATTTGGATGTTTTTCAGAATATTATTCTAAAATAACATTAAAATGAGAATTTAATTCTGTTATTTTCTATATTTGTAAAAAAAAGATGGAAATAAATCTGGATAGCGTGGATCTGCAGATTCTCAACATTATGCAAACCAACGCAAAGATTGCAAATGTCGAACTGGCACGCCAGCTCGAAATGGCTCCGTCAGCAGTTTTGGAACGTGTTAAAAAACTAGAACAAAAAGAAGTCATCAAGGGATATACAACCCGCATCGATCCATTAGCTGTACAACAAAAGCTGCTTGCATTCATATTTATAAAGGCCACTGATGGGATGGGTACTACTGAAACCGCACGTTGCATTGCAGCGATACCGGAAGTACAGGAAGTACATCATATTGCGGGGGAAGATTGTTTCCTGATTAAGATCCGTACTGCCGACTCCGCTTCCTTGATGAATATTATGCGAACCCGATTAAGCTCTATCCCGAGAATTGTTTCCACCAGGACAACTATTGTACTGGAAACTGTAAAGGAAGAAAACACAATAATTATATCCAAAGCTCCATCATTATAAATTTTATATCATGTCAACAGTTCCCAAAATTCCACCTTCTAAGCTCATGGTCATCATGGCCTTTGCGGTGGTATACATTGTGTGGGGTTCAACTTATTTTTTTATCCGCCTTGCTATTGAAGATTTCCCCCCCTTCATCATGGCTGCTCTCCGGTTTATTATAGCTGCATTGCTGATGTTTGCATGGTGTATTTATAAGAAGGAACAACTATTGAAATGGCAGGAAATTAAACCAGCTATTGTAAGCGGCCTCCTGATGCTCTTTATCGGTAATGGTGCAGTAGTCTGGTCCGAACAATATCTTGAAAGTTCATTAGTTGCGATTCTTGTTTCAGCAGGGCCAATATGGTTTGTGATGTTGGATAAACCGAACTGGGGTGTTAATCTTAAAAGCAGGAATATAATAACAGGATTGCTGATTGGTTTCATAGGTGTGATTGTATTGTTTAGCAACAATGTAACAGAGGCGATTTCCGGATCGGGCAGCATGATACAAATTGTAGCAACAGCATTGCTTGTAATTGGATCGATTTCCTGGGCAGGTGGTTCATTGTATTCAAAATATAAAACCAGTGGCCAATCAAACGCTGTAAATACGGCCTGGCAGATGCTTAGTGCCGGCTTGCTTTTTACGGTGTTCAGTTTTTTCAGTGGCGAAACAAAAACATTTGATGTTGCTGCGGTCTCTACAACAGGATGGCTTTCTCTTGTGTACCTGATTGTAATGGGTTCACTCATCGGTTATAGTTCTTATGTCTGGTTGTTGAGTGTTCGCCCGGCAACACAGGTAAGCACACATTCCTATGTTAACCCCATAGTAGCAGTGCTTCTTGGAGTTCTGCTGATCGGCGAATCATTAACTCTTTTACAGGTAACAGGTTTGGTTATTATTCTTGCCAGCGTATTACTTGTCAACCTTAATAAATACAGAAAACCTAAAGCAGTAACTGTTGCTCCTTCATCAAAATTAGCCTGCGAGGTTTCATAAAGCTGTAAACAGGCAATTATTTCATTAGATTCATCTTTTAATATATTGCTATGACGATCGCTATGACTGATGCTATGACTGATGAGCATTTTATGAAGCAGGCTTATAAAGAAGCAATAAAAGCTTTTGAATCGGGTGAGGTACCTGTGGGTGCGGTTATAGTAATGAACGGGCAGATTATTGCACGTGGTCATAACCAGGTTGAAAAACTTAATGATCCTACTGCTCATGGAGAGATCATAGCATTAACTTCTGCATTCAATTTCCTTGGCAGCAAATACCTGCCTGAAGCAACAATTTATATTACCGTTGAACCATGTTTGATGTGTGCCGGAGCTCTTTACTGGAGCAAGATATCTCGTATAGTCTGGGGTGCGGATGACGAAAAAAATGGTCATAAAAGAATCACAGCATCTAACTGGCCTTTTCATCCGAAAACAGAAGTCAGTAAAGGAGTTATGAAAGAGGAATGTGCAATGTTGATGAAAGAGTTTTTTAGATCGAAACGTTGAGAGAGTGATGAGTGATAAGTGATGAGTGGAGTGGTGAGTTGTGAGTGGTAAGTGTGTTGATGAATTGATGAATTGGTGAGTGTGTGGGTGTGTGGGTACTGGGTTGGTGAGTATAGTTGATAACGGAGTTGTATAAACGAAAAGTCCCACTTGCTGCGGGACTTTTGTTATTAGAAAAGACTTATTAAAGTATTTTCTTTGGGACTACTTTGGGACTATACCATTCTTTGTGGTAATAGCGTTCTCATCTTTGTGGTAATGGCGTTCTCAGGGCTATAACTTTTTTATCTTGATGTTTTTAAACCATAGGCCGCCTCCATGATCCTGTAAGGCGATATAACCCGATTTGGCCATGGCCCAATCTGCTTTATCCCTGAACTTAGATTTTGCTTTCAGCTCCTGCCATTCTGGAGTCCAAAGTTCGAAATCAGCAACTTTTTCACCATTAAGCCAGTGTTCAACATGAGCCTTGTTTACGATGATTTTGGTTGTATTATATTGGCCGGCAGGTTTGGCAGTCAGTTTTGCCGGTGGATGCATATTGTAATCGGCCCCGCTTTTTTGCCAGTCTTCCAACTTGTCTTTATACCCGTTGTCATCTATCAATTGATATTCGGGACCTGATTCATAAGATGACCCATGAGCTTCAGTCGCGCGATAAACGATACCACTGTTAGCACCTGGCGCAACTTTCCAATCAATTGATAATTCGAAATTGTCATATTTATCAGCAGTTATCAGATCGGCCCTTTTGCTGACGCCTTCAAGCTTACAGCTTAGTTCGCCATTAGCAACCAACCAACCATCGGAAGTTTTGTTTTGATAAGTTCGCCAACCTTTGGTAGACGTACCATCAAACAATAATTTCCAACCTTCTTTTTTCTCTTGTGGAGAAAGAGTGTTGTCTTTGCCGGCCATCCAGTCAGCAGAGCCTGCTGTGATAAACGACATGGTAGTGATTGCAGCTACTGCGACCACTCCCTGGATAATTCTTTTGTTCATATAGAGTTGATTTGAGTTCAAAAATTATTAACTAAGCAACTTCAATTATTAACTAAGCAACTTCATGTTTTTAGGATCCCATTTGATTGGTTTCTCCTGGTAGTAACTATCATTACAAAGCAAGGCAGGTGCTGCGGCGCGGTAGCCAAATACTGCATCCTCAATCACTGGCTTTCCACCACGGATAGCACGTATCCAGTTATAATGATGATCATAATGTGCACCCTTGTATCCTTTCTCAACCAGGAATTCTGTTACCCCGGGCGGTGTCATTTTTTTACGGTCATAATCTTTTTCATATTGTCTTTCAGAGAAATACTTCGCATAATTTTCAGGAGGCCAGAATTTATTTGTTGTGAGAGTTACCTTATCCCATTCAACATCCATAGTTCCTTCATTACCCACAAGACGTAGTGAACTGTTACCACCTGATCCATCAACAAAATTCACACGAAGTGATAAGTTAAATGCACCATGTTTTTCAGAAGCGGGATAGTCAAACATTCCCAGCAGAATATCCGGCACTTCACGCCCATCTTTCCAATACCTTAATCCGCCTGTCGACATGATTTTAGTTGGCCCTGTAGTTCCGACAATTGAATGCAGACTTGAAAACAGGTGTACAAACAAGTCACCTGATACGCCGGTACCATAGTCTTTGAAGCATCTCCATCTGAAGAATCTTTTTGGATCGAAAGGACGATCGGGGTATTTATTTAAGAAGCGTTTCCAGTCTACTGTAGTTGTGTTCCCATCAGCCGGCATATCATATTGCCAGGCACCACCAGGAGTATTACGTGCCCAGAATCCTTCTGCATAATTCAGTTTACCTATAGCTCCGGCTTCAAGAAGTTCTTTTGCTTTTTCATTTCCGAGCGAACTCATTCCCTGGCTTCCTACCTGGAATACTACTTTGTTTTTTGCCTGGGCTGCCAACACTTCAGGACCTTCTGTTATGTCGTGCACCATTGGTTTCTCACAATAAACTGCTTTGCCATTATTCATGGCAGCAATTGAAATATCTTTATGCCAATGATCCGGTGTTGCAACAATTACTGCATCAATATCCTTCCTGGATAAAATTTCACGGTAATCTTTCGTTACAAAAATATCATTGCCATATTTCTTTTTTGCGTCAGTCAGTCTGCCATCATAAAGATCGCAGGCAGCAACAAGTTTAACGCCCGGGATACTTGTACATGTTTCAGCATCTGCGTTACCCATTCCACCACAACCAATCAATGCAATCTGCACATTGTCATTAGCAGTGTAGCGTTCACGTTTCATCCACTCTACATGTTTTTGTTCTTCGGCAGCACTGGCAAAGGATGGAATGATGGTAGCGGCAGCAACACCTTTACTAACCTTTTGAATAAAATTCCGGCGTGAGTTGCCGTTATTTGCATTTTTGCTCATGTTTGCTTATAAAAAATTTAATGAAACAATATTTTTTCGTCGGGTAATTTAGTTATAAAATCCTTGTTGGGCTCCAAAAAATTGAGTTGCCGGGGCTGGCCACGTTTTTGATTGCAAATGCTTCATAAATAAATGATTCCGCATGCAAAACAAATCTTTCTGTTTGTGGATCAACTGAACAAGTATAAATTTGTTATGTAACAACAGCCCGTTGTACTACGTGCATTTTTTCATTAATATATTTTATCATTAATAATTAATATCAGTATTATGGCTTTTACACTTCCCGCGCTACCTTACGCGCCAGACGCACTCGAACCTCATATAGATAGTCAAACCATGCAGATTCACCATGGCAAACATCACCAGGCCTATGTCGATAATCTGAACAAAGCAGTTGCAGGCACTCCAAATGAAAATAAATCAATAGAAGAACTTGTTGCTTCAGCGGGATCAATTAGTCCGGCTGTTCGTAACAACGGTGGGGGGCATTGGAACCACAGTTTTTTCTGGCAGATTCTTTCACCAGGTGCCGGTGGTGCTCCATCCGGAAAAATTGCTGAAGCTATTAACACTACGTTCGGTTCTTTTGAAGCTTTCAAAGAAAAATTGAACGCGGCTGGTACTACCCGCTTTGGCTCGGGTTGGGCCTGGCTTATTGTGAAAGACGGTAAACTGGAAGTAACTTCAACACCAAACCAGGACAATCCTTTGATGGATATTGCCGAAGTAAAAGGAACACCCGTATTGGGTGTTGATGTTTGGGAACATGCCTATTATCTTAAATATCAGAATAGAAGACCAGAATATCTGGCCGCTTTCTGGAACCTGGTTAACTGGAAAAAAGTTAACGAGCATTTCGAAAAAGCATCAAAATAAAAAAAGCATCAAAATAATTTAATCAGATTTTCATGTTAATCCCGGTCCACCAGCACTGTTTGTGGACCGGGTTCTTTTTTAATCTTTCTATATTTATCAGATGAAACAACTTACAACAATTGCAGCCGCTGCTTTATTTATGTTTTTTAGTTCATGTTCAGATGGTGGTAAAGTAGTGTTGGTAATGGGAAGCGGTAAATTGACACCTGGTGAAAACAGTGTTACTATTGAACCTGGCAGCCGGCACAATGAAGAAAAAATCCGCCTGACAGCGGACAAGATTACAGTGAATGGATTTGATGGTGTTAAAGAAGTTTCAATACCTGAATCAGGATTATATGTACTTAATCTTAAGAAAGACACATTGGTTGGAAGTTATCAGCGTGTGGTAGAAGGTTCTGGTGAACAGCGGATTACCCAGGAAGTTTTACGTGCACGGGTAGATAGTCTTAACCAGCTGATGGTTGGCACAAATGTTAACGCAACAAACAGAAACTTTTTTCTTCCACCGGGCCAGGTAGCAAAGATCAGTACTAACACTGATGCACAAGTGATAGGACCCTATCTAAAAATGCCAACCACTTTCGAAGGTGGGAAAGAACATGAGATCTATAAATTTTCAACGAATAAAGAAATAAACGAGACAATCCAGAAGATAAAGCCGGTGATGAATGCAACGGATTCCGCTAAATAAATAATGGGCATCTCTGGATTCAGTGCACTTGTAATTTGATTCAGTATACATGTAATTTGAAGG
This sequence comes from Flavitalea sp., assembly GCF_035489435.1. Taxonomy (NCBI): domain Bacteria; kingdom Pseudomonadati; phylum Bacteroidota; class Chitinophagia; order Chitinophagales; family Chitinophagaceae; genus Flavitalea; species Flavitalea sp. The sequence continues at coordinate 34,508 of NZ_DATHKG010000156.1, read as the reverse complement.
CGGGGGTTTTGGTTGTTAGGTTGTTAAGAAACATCCTGGATCTTAGCATTACGGTACGGGGTCTTCCCCATGTCCGCCCCAGGGATGACAGCGCGAAATACGTTTAATGGTCAGCCAAAAGCCTTTAAATAATCCGTACTTCTTAAATGCCTGGAGCGCATAATTAGAACAGGTTGGAGTGAAACGGCATTGTGGTCCTAGCCATGGAGAAATCACCCACTGATAGATTTTTATCAGTGCAATAAACGGATAGCTTAGTACCTGCATTATTGATTTCATCCGTTAATTTGTTTTATCCTAACTGGTCGGCAAGCTTATTTTATCGCAATTGGCCGGCAAGCTTTTTTAAGGCCAGTTTCATTTTTTCATCAACAAATTCATAGGCAGGAAGTTCTTTGCCAGTATAGATTATAAAGATTGCCATTGAAATCTGAGCGCCTTCCCTGGTAATTACATCCAGGAGGGTGCTTTTTTGTTTCCGGTAACTTTCCCTTAGTAATCTTTTGATCCGGTTCCGATGCACCGCTTTTTTAAAATTCCTGCTGCTTACACTAAACCCGGCCCTTAAATCACCAGGCAATCGGCTCACCTGCAACGCATTCTTCTCCAAAGAACCCGTATTTTGTAGATCAAGTTGTGAAGCACCCATTTTCAAAGTCTCTTCCGAAGGACCTGAACCTAAGGAATTGGACTGGACATCCTGCTGATCAACCGGCTTGTCAACGATTAATTTAAATGTGATCCGGATTGGATGTGCGGCAACACTTTTCCCCTCCTTAAACAGTAGTTCAATGATCTTCCGGCTCTTAAGCCTTTCAGTGCTTCCCAGTGTCTGACTTGATTTAATAACGTTTAATTTATTGGTTAAGCTATGCCCGATCAATGACATTTATGCCTTAATTTTTCTCATAATGCATTTTATGAGCCATAATCCATTATTCATAATCCGTAATGCCTGGCTTGTATCACCGCTTCCCTATAACTCATGAATCCTGTCTCATTTCTTATATTTCCACTCATAACTCCTCATCTCATAACTCACTCATAACTCATAACTCATAAATCATAACTTGTATTAATAAAAAAGCCCCCACACAATGCGGGGGGGCTGAATATTGTTCGGTTGCGATAGCTTGCTATATTACTTTAAGCGACTTTCGTCGGAAACACTAAGCTTCTTACGACCCTTTGCTCTACGGCTTGCAAGTACTTTACGGCCATTGGCAGTTTGCATACGTTTACGAAAACCGTGAACACTTTTACGGCGGCGCCTGTGTGGCTGGAATGTACGTTTCATTGTTTACTTTTTAATAATTACTAACCCGTTTCTGGAACATTGCCTGTGGAGAAACAGGCATCATTTCAAACTACAGCACGGGCACCATCCCGTATCTGCCGTGAAAGGGACGGCAAAGGTACAAAAAATTGAGTATGTGAACCAACAGGTTTTGAGCTTTTTTTCGTGCTATTTATAACTGATGGAAAATGATCCGTTTGTAATTGCTTTTGTGGCTCCTGTTTGCAAAACCTCACCGGTGAAATTGAAACTACCTTTAATTTTTTTATTTACCGTGTCATGCTCAGTAATGGTCAGTTTTCCTGAACTAGCGAGATAAGGCTCGTTTAAACTATGATTATACAGGCCGACATACCCTCCAATGAAATCGAAGTTATAAGTTCCTGCAATAATATTAGCCGGAAACTGGAGTCCAAGGGCTTTGGAACCATCAGTCTGGGCACCATTGACGATAATTTTATCCTGGAACAAAAAGCCGCTCACATCGGTGGGTTTGTAATTGGAACCATTGATTGTTGCCTGGAGCGAATTACCGGCCTGAATAGGGCCACCCGGTCCTGTACCACCGCCTATTGTTGTCGGGGTAGATCCATAACTGAGGTTTTCAAATACTCCGTCGATAATCGTTTTCTGACCATTATCCAACTCGCGGAATAGTTTTAGCTCGAAGGTACCCGAGATTAATCTTTGGACTGTATCGATCTTTGTAACATAGACTTTACCACCAGCTTTCACCTGATCCTCACTTTGGTTAGTAGTATATGCTTCATTATTTGTCTCAGTGCTGTCTGTCCAGGCTGCTACATGCAGCGAATTCTGATCGAGTGTAAATTCGCCGGTTGAGGTGGCATCAAGCGTGATGATAAAGGCTTTTTTATCATAGCTGATCCCGTAAATGGCAGTAATGTCATCAGTTATTGTTGCCTCGGCTATCCTGTCTGCTATCCAGACTTTGCCATTGATGGTCATCCTGAGTTTGCCCGAACTGGTGTTTGTGTTGCCCGTGTTACCCAGCGTATCGACGCTCATTTCTTTTCCACAGGCCGCCAGTAATAATATACCGGTTAAGGCCAGGCCCGTTTTCATAAAGTTTAACATGTTCAGTTTGTTAGGTTGGGATTATAAGTTTTCAAATAACCGTTTTCAAATAACCGTTTTCAAAATTACTAAAACGTCCGCAAGGCTAAATAATTGGCTAACACATGAATTTTAATGTGGTAACCGGCGGGATTTTAATCTGGAAACCGGTGAATGATTTAGAGCTTTGAAAGATGAGATGATTTAAGCGATGTTCCATAAAACTGGGATGCATGCCTGTCAAAATCTTCCGTGGAATCTGTAGTATAAAACCGGCGACCCATCTTTCGGCTGATCTTTGCCTCTATCGCCGGATGGCGCCTAAGATAATCAGCAAGTTTACCGGCCACAATTTCTCCCTGGCTCAGCACCGACACCGAGGGTGGAAGGAGATCCTTAATTTGTTGTTGTATCAGCGGATAGTGAGTACATGCTAATAGAATCGCATCAATGTCCGGATCTTTAGCCAACAGGTTATTGACATGTCGCCTGATAAAATAAGCAGCTCCTTCCGAATCCTGTTCGTTATTTTCTATCAGTGGAACCCAGATCGGACAAGCTTCCTGCGTCACTTTCATACCCGGAAAAAACTTATCAATTTCGATCAGGTAAGAACCCGAAGCCACCGTACCGGTCGTGGCGAGGATGCCGATATGACCGGTGGAAGTATGCTCCCCAATAGTCTCGGTAGTTGGCCGGATCACACCTAAAACCCGTTTTTCTTCTCCCAAAAGAGGCAAGTCGTTTTGCTGAATGGTTCTCAATGCCTTGGCAGAAGCTGTATTGCAAGCCAGGATTACCAGCGGGCAATTCTGGCTAAAAAACCATTTAACGCATTCAAGGGTGTACCGGTAAACCGTATCGAAGGAGCGGGGGCCATAAGGGGCACGGGCATTGTCACCAAGATACAAATAGTCGTAAGCCGGCAACTTCTGTACAATCTCTTTCATGACGGTTAATCCGCCATAACCTGAATCAAAAATGCCTATAGGAGCATCCATAGCTGCAAACATATATTCAAAAATTGAACAATCAAATCCTCAAATTATCTTCAGAAACGATCAAAATTATCTTCAAAAATGATCAAAGATGTCTTCCTAAAGATGTCTTCCTTATACGAAAAAGCCGCTCCATACCGGAGCGGCCTAAATAATTTATAAGTTTTAAACTTTATTAGTTCTTGGTCTTAGGATCCTTGGTTGCTGGTGGTACAGCAGCAGGGCCGGCAGGTGGTGTTTGCCCAGGTGCTGTATTGCTCGAAGCATTAGCTGGCAACTTGATGTTCAGTTTTTTTGCAACCAATGGCAATACATTATCGCCCGGAGGAGCAACCAGCACACTTTCTCTTTCGAAAATATAAGTAAACCCGTTTTCTTTAGCAACAGCCTGGATGGCATCCATTGCTTTCTTATAAATCGGGCCCATCAGACCTTGTTGTCTTTCAGTTAATTGTTGTTGAATTCTTTGTTCTTCACCGGCCAGGTCCTGGTACAATTTCTGTAATTCAGTACGCTTAACTTCCTTAACGGCCGCCTGGAGAGTAGCAGAATCTTTATAAAACTTATCAACACTTGCCTGCAGATTCGTTTCTTTATCTCTCAGATTCTGAACAAGAGCTTCCTGCAATTGTCTGACGGTAGTATCAGCTTTTGCGTATTCTGGCATAAAATTGATGAGTTCCTGGGTGCTGATATACCCGTACTTTGTTTGAGCAGTTAGCTGGTTAGCTGCCATCAACATAATAGCAAACATTCCGGCAGTTAAAAACTTTTTCATTGTCTTTTGTTTTTAAGGTCGCAGAGATAAACCGATGCGATGTTGTTTTAGTTTTAAAATCAGATTAAAATATAAGTAGCGAAAAAACACCCATGGGTTGTATTTACCGCATGCCTTTGGATTTATTTAACACCCAGTTCTTTTAATACATCCTCGCTACGATCCAATTTTGGGTCGGCAAAGATAACAGTAATTCCTTCACTTTTATCTAAAATAAAATCAAATTGACGGTTCACGGCAATTTTCTGGATAGCGTTATAAACCTTATCCTGTATAGGTTTCACCAATTCCTGGCGTTTTTTAAACAGGTCACCTTCAAATCCAAAACGCTTGCGTTGCAGGTCACGGACTTCTTTCTCGCGTACAAATAATTCGTCTTCCCGGCGTTTTTTTAACTCATCACTCAACATAACCTGTTCAGCGTCAAAGTCCTTGTACATTTTGTCCAGGAAAACTTGTTTATCATCAATTTCTTTCTGCCATTGCCCGCTAAACTGCTCAAGTTTCTTTTGAGCGTCTTTATAATCGGGTATTTTTTCTAATATGTACTTTGTGTCAACAATACCATAGCGCTGAGCCTGCACAAGTGCCAGCGATAGAATCAGGGCGGTTAAGATGACTAACTTTTTCATACAAATGTTTTTACCGTTGATTTTTTCGAATTACTGATCCTGTATATCATTAATGATCCGGCCTGAAGATAATGTAAATCCCCTTTTTTACATAATGGGGGGAACATCAAATCGCGGAGGATAATCAAATTAATGTTGATTCAAATTAATGTTGATAATTATTCAGGTTCGAAGCCTAACATGAAGGTAAAGCGGGTTGCATCCTTGAAACTTCTTCCCGGATTCAACCTGTCAAAGCCAACACCGTAGTCAAATCCAAGCAAGCCAAACATTGGCAGGAAGAACCTTGCACCAACACCGGCGCTTCTCCGGAGACGGAAGGGATTGTAAGATTTATAATCATACCATCCGTTGGCCGCCTCAAACCATACAGTTCCATAGATAGTAGAACTCGGATTGGTTGTAAACGGATATCTTAACTCCAGGGTATACTTATTAAACATTGTGAAGAATGTAGTCGCGTTCTGTTGATCAGGATTGACTTTTGGGTTAGAGGTTTCGTAAACCGGGTAACCCCTGTGGGCAATGATATCATAACCCAGGATGAAGTTTCCATTTGCAAGACCAGCATCACCGACCTGGAAACGCTCAAACGGTGAGAAGTCGATATTCTTATTATACCTGCCCATGAAGCCGTATTTCGCAGCCACTTTTAACACAAACTGGTTGGTACGATCCGCGCCAAATGCTTTCCCGATTGGAATATACCATTCTGCATTAAATCTCCATTTATGGAACTCAGGTGATCTAAAGCTGGATTCAGGAGTCACATTATCCATGAATAATGAATAAGGTGGGGTAAACTGACCACTTAAGAGGAAGTTTGATCCGCTTGTTGGAAATATCGGGTTTGGACCAGCCGAGTTACGACCGATGGCAATTTTAAAACTAACGTTGTTAGAGACTCCACTATCAAAACTGGATGAGAATATCGGGTAATTGTGGAGGTTATACCTTGTATAAGCCAGGGTATACACAATGGAGAAAAAGTCATCCGGCCATTTCAATTGTTTACCGAGTGAAACTGAAGCTCCAAAGTTTTTTAAACTATTGGTATCACTAAAGAAATAACGGTTTGTGCCAGGATTGAAACCACCTGTACGGAACAAACTTTTATATAAGGCAACAGTAAGCGAATTCTTCTTTTTACCACCAAGCCATGGTTCGGTGAATGAAAAGTTATAACTCTGGTAGGCTCTACCGTTACTCTGTATACGAAGACTTAACTTCTGACCGTCACCTGTTGGTAAAGGATCCCAGGCAGATTTTTTGAAAATATTTTTTATGCTGAAGTTGTTGAATGAAACTCCAAGCGTACCGGTAAGACCAATACCACCACCCCAGCCGGCAGAAAGTTCCAACTGATCAGAAGATTTTTCTTCAACGGTGTAATTTATATCAACCGTACCATCATCGGGGTTTGGAACCGGGTTGATGCCGATTTTTTCCTGGTTGAAAAACCCAAGTTGCGCAATCTCACGATTTGTACGAATCAATTCCTGCCTGCTGTATTTTTCACCTGGCAAAGTCCTGAGTTCACGACGAACAACATGTTCTTTTGTTTTTTCATTACCTGATATGGTAATGTTTTTATAAACAGCCTGTGGCCCTTCAACGATACGGATTTCAAAGTCTATCGTATCATTATAAACTGCTGTTTCAACAGGAGAGATCCTTGAAAACAAGTAACCATCATCCTGGTAAAGACTATTAATATCGCCACCTTCCGCACTGAGTTCAGTTCCGAGCTTCCTGTTCAAGGTTGCAAGGTTATAAATATCACCTTTCTGTATTCCGAGAATCAGGTTCAGGATTGAGTCGCCGTATTTTGTATTTCCTTTCCAGGTAATATTTCCGAAATAATATTTACGTCCTTCAGCCACTTTGAGATCAACAAAAAGATTTCCTTTATTATTAAAATACTGGGTATCCTTTTCTATCGACGCATCACGGAAACCCAGGGAATTATAATAACTAAGCACCTTCAGCTTGTCTTCTTCATATTTTTTCTCATTGAATTTGGCAGAAGAGAAGAGTTTAAATCTGAAATAAGGATCAAGTACTTCCTTTGTTTTTGATACTGAAAGGGGACCGGCATCAGCCAGGTATTCGCGGAAGCTTGGAGTTGAATTTTCACCATAAGGACTTGTCTGTTGGATAGGATGTAAAGACAATCGCGACATCTCCTTGGTTCCTTTCATTTGCTTTTTCAGCCTCTGCTCATTCACGACCTCGTTACCATAAAAGTTCACATCACCGATACGAACCTTATTACCTTTCTGTACGATAAAATTCAATATGATTGAATTGGGAAGTGCAGGATCCGGTACTTCCTCGATAGTGACTTTAGCACTTTGAAATCCCTTCTCTGTATAAAATTTTTGAATGGCCTCAGTGGCATTCAGCTTTACATTTTCTGTAACCACCCTGCCAGGAACAAGGCCGGTTTTTGGACGCAGTTCATCTATTTCTGATTTTTTGACTGTGCCTTTCAAAAAATATTTTGACAACGCAGGACGCTCAAGTACATTGATTTCTACAAAAAGATTTGATCCCTCCAGCTTTGTAAAAAAAATCTGGACGTTCGAAAACAACTTTTGGTTCCAAAGATTATTAATGGCTTTGCTGAAATTATCTCCCCCGGGGATGGTTACACGATCTCCAACATTGAGCCCCGAAATTGAAGTAAGTAGTTGTTCGTCGTATCGCTTGGTACCAGTAACTTTTATGCCTCCAATGATGTATTCTTTAGGTTGCCTCGACTCTGTGATTTCAAGTAAACGTGGATCGATAGAATTCGGAACAGTATCTGTAACCGGTGTGCGGACCGAATCAGTAACCTGTGCGCGGACTGCCTTGGAAACAGGCAGGATGGACATTGTGATAAAAAAAATCTGAGTAAACTTCCGCAGCATTCCGGTTATTTTTGAGTTGAGCAAATTAAAAGGATTTATTAAAAATGATATGTTAAAGATGACCTCCCGGGCAGTGTCCGGGGGTAATCCTTAAAAATTAACGTTAGTGGGCGGAGAAGGAAGAATTTTGTGCTCATCAGGTCATGGCGATTTCATTGTTGATCTGGTCGCCGGTTTTACCAAAACGTCTTTCTCTTTTTTGGTAATCTAAAATAGCTTCATATAAATTTTCTTTCCTGAAATCGGGCCAACGCACCTGGGTAAAATATAATTCTGCATAAGCAAGCTGATAGAGCAGGAAGTTGCTGATCCGATATTCACCGCTGGTTCTGATCATCAGTTCAGGATCCGGCAGCTGGCTTGTGGTCAGGTATTGTTGAAGGGTATCCTGCGAAATCACAGCCGGGTCAAGCTTTCCAGCCTTAACATCTTCGGCGATATTTTTTACTGCCTGCAATAATTCCCAGCGGCTGCTGTAGCTGAGGGCCATAATCAGGTTCAGGCCTGTGTTTTTGCTGGTGATTTCGAGCGATTCTTCGAGTTGTTTCCTGGCATATTCAGGCAACATCTTGGTATCCCCGATCACATGCAGCCTGATATTGTTCTTGTTGAGTGTCTCGGTTTCCTTCCGAATGGTTTCTGCGAGCAGCTCCATCAAACCAATTACTTCGTATTCCGGGCGGTCCCAGTTTTCGGTTGAAAACGCATATAAGGTGAGATATTCGATTCCAAGTTCCGCCGCTCCTTCCACGATATCACGCACGCTCTCTACGCCATGGAAATGGCCATACAGGCGGTCCTGTCCTTTTTCCTGCGCCCATCTTCCATTACCATCCATAATGATGGCAATATGGCGGGGCAGGCGCTCGAAATTAATTTGCTCCTTCAGGCTCTGCATACCTCTTTTTTTGAAGGGCACGAAGGTACAAAAATATTAGGTGGAGCAACGTTTTTAGTTAGCCGTTGGGCAGCGATAAGAAGTAATATTGAAGGATACAAAAACCTCGGCAATAATATATTGGTCCTTTTGCTTGGAGAAACCTCTCTGGCGACCCTCGATACCAATGATTTCACCGGTTTCATAAGATCTGTCCTGGAGCAATCTTGCCTGTGATGGCGTACCATCGGGAAGCAGTGGGAACTTGTCGGCACCAATATAAGTGGTACTTACGTCATCCAGGTAGTCGGTAGTTGTAAAGCGATGAGTTATTTCTGCGCCGATATTGATCCTGTCATTAATGGCATATTTTACACCAACACCCAAAGGAAACGCGAAGGCCATAGTATTATAGGGCTTGCGGTCCGGATATTCAGGCCGGCCCTGGCCCTCAGTGGCCAGTGAACGCAGGAAAATCTTTTGTTTATTAAGATATGCGTAGGGGTCATAACTGAAAACACCGACACCGAGCGTTACATATGGAGTGAAGCTATGATAAGGATCGCCGGGCAAAAACTTGAAAAAATTGAAATCACCCTGGACGGCGAGTTCAAATATATTTGAATTGAAGCTGAGGTTCCGGCGGCGCTGATATTCGTTATCGGTAGTATAAACATCGGAATAACCAAGCTGGGTATAGTGTGCGCTCACCCGCATTCCGACATAATTGCCAAATTGTTTACGGAAAAAAGCGCCGACCGCCAGTTTTGGGCGATTAATCCGTGCCTGGGTATTAAGATCGCCAAAATAATGACCGGCACCCAGCGACAGACCGATTTCTCCCTGCTGAACAATACTTTCGTATTGAGCTTTGGCAAAATTTACAGCACTAGCCAGCAGAACAACAAAAAACAGCTTCTTCATAAATTCAGTATAAAAATTGTTTAGTCTTTGAAACAACGGTTTTCAGGGGGATGTGGGACTAGCAATTCTAAAGGAGTACTGAAAAGGGTGTCAATATATTAACTATAATCGACAGCTACAATGAATAACGCTGGATTTCTTATTTTCTTTTATAAATGATTTAATTTCTTGTATCAAGACCCCAGGAAAGTTTATTTCTAAGCGTTTGCAGGAAATTATTTTCATTCAGTCTTACCAGGCTCATGGTAAAACTCTCTCTTCTTACTGCTATTTGTATTTGTTTATCTACAATCTCCCTTCTCGAGTCAAGTGCTACAATGAACTGTTCGGTCCGACCCTCAACTTCGAAAGAAATGATATTATCATCCGGCACCACGATCGGTCTTACATTCAGGTTATGCGGGGCGACAGGAGTAATAACGAAACTTTCTGAGTCGGGAAATACGATGGGACCATTGCAGCTCAATGAATAACCTGTTGAGCCGGTAGGGGTCGAAACAATTAAACCATCGGCCCAGTAAGTATTCAAAAATTCGCCATTCAGATAAGTATGTATCTTGATCATGGGCGAGGTATCTGTTTTATGTATGGCAAACTCGTTCAGACCATAAGGTACGTTATTAAATATAGCCTGGTTGGCATCGAGATGAACAAGTGAGCGTTTATCTATAACTATTGTACGGTTAACAATAGCCCTCACAGCTTTGTGCAATTCTTCGCGACCGATACTTGCAAGGAAACCCAGCCTTCCAAAATTGATCCCGATTACAGGTATGTTTTTATCTTTTACAAGTATTACGGTGTCGAGCAAAGTGCCGTCGCCACCAAGGCTGATGAGAAAGTCGAAGGAATCATCCAACTGATCGGGACTATTAAAAGTTGAAACCGCCGCGGGAAAATTAAATCCCTTGATGGCTTCGTAAAAAGGATAGTAGATAACCGGATCTATTTTTTCTTTCGCAAGTTCTTCCAGCAGTTGCAAAACCTGCACATGATTGTCCAAATCTAATACCCTGCTGTAAATTGCTACTTTCATCTGTTCATGATTATTATCCCAACTAAGAATCAGGCAAACTTATGAAGAAGATCAAAAATCCCCCTTAATATGTAAAAATAGGCCGTTTTCTCCCAATTGATTAAAGCTGTAATCAAACCGGAGAATGAAATCATAGAAAGTGACTATATCAACACCCGCGCCGGCTGTGTAAAGCATTCGATTGGTTAAGTTGTTGGTATAAGTATTTTTGCTATAATTATAACCGAGGTCACCAAATGTCCGGGCATAGATTCTGAAAGGAATGCGATCATGCGATTTCGATTTAAGATAAGTTGGGATACTGAAACGAAACAATTCTCTTCGTAGTGTCTGACGTGATAGTAAACCACCTACACCATCAATAACATATTTCTCAAGTCCCCGGAGGTAAAAGTCATTATAACCAAACATTCGCTGATTAATATAAGGCTGTTCAAAAGGAAATCTTAGCACTCCCTGTCCCGACCAACCGAAATACGTTTTTTGGGCTACTTCATAATTGAGATTAATTTTACCGGCAACCTGCCACATATTCATATCGGCATGAATCCCCCTCTTAAGAAAACTAAATTCCCCTTGCCAGCCTTTGAGCGGGAACGGGATATAATCAACATTGAAGTAATTTAAAGAATAGGATATTTCAGGATAAGTAACGCTCGTTTTTCCGTTGTTAAAATATTTAGGATTGAGGACTACTATACCACTGTCGACCTGTTCATTTGTTAAACCGATGCTGATCCCGTGAAAAGTTCTTAAACCCGGACGATAAGTATATTCAATGCTGCCTCTCCATCGGCGGATTCCATCGTTCAGGCTGTCAACAAATTGCTGTTGATTGTCCAGCGTATTATAATTGACTTCTTTGTTCTTTGAATACTGAAAACCGATTTTATATCCGTGTTTGAGAGATTTGTCGGCATAAGGCTGATCATACTGGAATTCGATCTGCCGGCTATAACCTGTAATAAGCCATAAACGTAGTTTATCATTCCGGCCTGTAAAGTTGTAATGAGTGAATTTAAATCCATAGTTCACACGGTCAAGGCCATAACCCTGTTTGGCCCATTCCGACAAATTTCTGTCAATTGGTTTAAGATGCGGAAGGGGAAATATGTACCAGCGTTCTTTCACCTGGATCACAATATCAACTGCGTTGCCGCGGAAAGACTTTAATGCTACGATCGCTTCATTAAATAACTTGGTATTCATTAACTGTTGGCGGGCAATTTCAAATCCTTTAACCAGGTCCGGCAGATACACCGAGTCTCCGGTTTTAAATGGTAATTCCCGTGCAACTATATAGGATTTTGTTCTTTTGTTGCCTGCAATAAATATTTCACCAATAACGAAAGGGGTTCCACCGGCAACTGGTTTAACTACCACCCGGGAGAGTTCTACCGACGGTACAGTATCAGTATTCTGCAACCTGACACTGTCAGACTGTTGGGCATTAAGGATTGCGCAACTCCACAGAAACAAACCAATAAAGGCGTAATATTTCTTACCCATCCGCATGCCGGCAAACGCGCTCTGTAATTTTTGAATGATAGGTTTAGATTGAACCCCAGCTACCCAGGGGTTTGTAAAAATGTAATATAAGGTTTCCCGGGTAAGCGTTTATTAAATCTGGCCGGCAGGGAATCAAATATTCAGATAATTCATCAGGTGATCATAGTTGTCTTTCAGCTCATTTTGATACAATTCTTCCCCGAAGTAGTATTTTATCTGGTAATCGTAGCGCTGAAATGTTGCAATGATGTCGCTAATCTCGAACTTATTTATCTTAAGGGTCACGAAAAAGGCCATTGCCTGCGCATCCCAGTAAGTATTTAGTTGTGTGATCTGCGCGTCATTGGTTTCGACCAGTTTACTGATTTCTGAAAATGAAAAATTCCTTTGGTCCATTTCAAGAACAATTACTCCACCCGGGTCACTGGCACCAGTTATTTTTCCAAAATTCTTTAACAGATCAGTTGCCTGGATTACCCCGATAAACTCGTTTTCTTTCTCAACTACCGGTACAACAGTAAGGTTATAATCATTCGATGCCTGAATTGCCTCAATGAAATGGGTGTTTGCATGCACCGCGATTCTTGAGAAATGATCACTTGCCGAACTGAGGACTGCATTTTCATCCATGTCCAGTAGATCGTTTTCAAAAACGAGGCCAAGGTATTTTTCCTGGGCGACCACAGCCAGCTGCGATACATGAAACTCACTCATAAGCTCCAATGCCTGGAAAACCTTATCCTCCGGGTTAAGCGAAGGAATAGTAGATGATATAATTTCTTTGTTTAACACGTACGGGGATTTAGCTTCTTTACGAATCTTGTTAATCAGCTCTTTTCATATATACGGGGAAAAGAGCATGTTGGTCTGCAAGACGGCAAGAATCAGGCGACCGCTGCAGGTTCGCTTAATTTTGTCAAAAATTTGTGAAGGATAGAATTAAATTCCCCCGGAGTTTCCATCATTGGTGCATGACCACATTTATCAATTAAATGCAGTTCAGAGTTTGGAATCAGCCTGTGAAACTCGCGCCCCACAAAAGGTGGTGTCACGGCATCATTGTTTCCCCAAACCAGTAGTGTCGGTTGTTTGATCTGGCTGATTTCTTCCCCCAGGTTGTTCCTGATGGCTGATTTTGCCAGCGCGATAATCTTGATGGCCTGTATCCGGTTATTTACAATACCATAGACCTCGTCTACCAATTCTTTACTGGCAATCTTTGGATCGTAAAAGGTAAGTTCTGTTTTTTTGCGAATGAAATCGTAATCACCTCGTTTTGGATAAGTATCACCCATACCGTTTTCAAAAAGCCCTGAGCTCCCGGTCAGAGTCAATGATTTTATTCTTTCCGGATGTTTTAAGGCGTGAAGTAGGGCGACATGTCCTCCCAATGAATTGCCAAGCAGATGTACCTGGCGATAATCCTTATGTTCAATGAATTTATGTACGAATTTTTCAAGTCCTCCGACAGAGGTATGCAGAAGGTCGAGTTCAAACAATGGAAGTATTGGCACTACCACCTTGTAATGTTGCCTGAAGTATTCAATCAGATCCATGAAGTTGCTGAGCGCACCGAAGAGTCCATGTAACAGGACCAGCGGTTCACCCGTGCCCTCTTCTATAAATCGGAATTTTTGTTCTTGTTTAATCTCGTAATTCATCGTCTAAGTCAGTTCAGGTCAACCAATTAACTGCTAAAATACTTGATTTAGCCGAAAAAAACTACCCCTTGCAAAGCAAAGAACATTTTTCTTAAATGTCAAATTTAGTGCAATGCCGGGCGAATCCCTGATTATTTTAGAGGTGCAGACATGTCTCGCTGTCACAAACTGAAGTTCTCAACGCATTTTTAGCTGATCCTGTTGTTTGGCTGAGGCACTTTCTCTGATAGCCTGCCAAAAAATTCCTGCAATTCTGCAAACATATCTTTAAACCATGGTAGCAGTACCCCTATTCCATCTATAACGAATGGACCTACCGGTTTGATATAGACATAAGTTGAAGAACTATCCAAAGTATCCTGGTTAAAAAAGTTCATTTGAACCGCAAAAAACAGGAGTACACTGAAAATCAATATATACATAATTGCATATAGGAATATTCCTGCAATCCGGTTCACCCAGCCGAGCATGGCCAGTTCCATGGTGGATTGTATCACTGCAGCCAATAGCCTTACCAGGAGCACGACAACAATAAACACCAGGCCAAAAGCCAGGAACGGCAGCCACCTTGCTGAAACATTTATGGAATCATCAAGATAAGCGGCTACGACGGTAGAAAGTTTCAGCGCAGCCACAAGGCCTACTATAAATGCGATCATGGAAAACAATGCAACGATAAATCCCCGTTGCAATCCTTTGACAACGGCCATGATCATCAGCCCAAGCAGGATTATGTCGATGATCATACCCGCTATTTGGCTAATAACTGTTTTACGATTGCACTTACTGTTTTACCGTCTGCTTTACCTGCCAGTTGTTTTGTGGCCAGTCCCATCACTTTTCCCATATCGGCAGGTGAAGAGGCACCGGTACTTGCAATGATCTCACTTACTATTTGTTTGAGCTCATTTTCGTCAAGCTGTTTAGGCAGGAACTTTTCAATCACTGCGATTTCTTCCTGTTCTTTCAGGGCAAGATCTTCCCGGTTTTGCTGCTGAAAGATCTCCAGAGAGTCCCTCCGTTGCTTTACCAGTTTCTGTAATAGTTTGATCTCGGCATCCTCGTTGATTTCACCACCTGCCCCTTCCGAGGTTTTGGCTAAAATAATAGCGGCTTTGATTGCCCGGAGACTTCTTACCGATTTTTCGTCTTTTGCGAGCATAGCGGTTTTCAACTCGCCCATTATTTGTTGTTCTAAACTCATTGTATTTTATTTAGGCATTAAAAAGGCCTGTTTCCTTTAGTTAATTTTTCAAATTTTTGCGGGCGGCTTCTAAGGCGTTGTGTTCATAAAGCGTTTTGTAAGTCAGGGGTTGCTTAATCCTCAGGCCTTGCTCTCTTTCAATTGTATTGCCCTGAATTTTTCATAGAAGTCCTTCGCAAATTTTTTCATGTCGTCAACCAACTCCTTTTGGTGAGTGGCCCTTTCATAACTGTCGGCCATGGTGACCAGGGTCTGATAATAAAAATCTGCCATCTCATCAACCATCATTTCTTTTGTCCATAAATCTACCCGCATGGCTGTGCGGTCATTTCCATCCCATAAAGAAAGGATCATTGCTTTGGCAGGCCTGGCTTTTTCTGCGGTACTTTCGCTCGCTTCCCAGCTTATTTGCTTAGGCACCTTTTTATCGTCCAGCGAAACATTGATCGTAATTTTTGATTCCATTATACCTGTATTAAAAATTAAGTGCTTATCAGCAAAATGCAAAAATACAGGTAATCAGAGTAACTATCTTTTTTGTTGCCGGGCACCGGGTTTTCGGCTATTCTCAACGCGAATTACTGAATATCATTGATTACCAGTATAGTGAAACCCTTATCTGGAGCAGGATTGCGGAAAATACTAACCTTTTATTTAAGTATTAACACTTTGCATTCAGCCGGGACTCTATGTACTTTTATCCCACTCGTATTCCGACCAATAACAATCCACTCATATCACCAAACTCAGTTCCTATGAAAACAAATCTACTCATCACCTTATCCTTAACCGCCTGCCTGGCAGGCATCATAAGCCCATTGGCATCAAAGGCTCAGTGTCTTTGCGATGGTGGCATACCACCGACTGAAGTTAAACATTTGTTTACCCTGGATACTACAGATGCAGCTTCTGCCACTATAATATTCCCAAAATTTAATCCCACAATTGGAACGCTTACCTGCGTCCAGTTCTCCGATACAATATCATTAGTATCGACTACACATGTAACGAACACAGCGTCATTTCCCGTGACCTTTAAGTTTTTGATGAGTGCTACAAACGAATATACCGGTCCGGGATTCTCTGTAAACGAAACCGCTACAAGAGTTTATGGTCCCACCACTTTGGGAAGACATGATTCAGCGGATAAGGCCGTTTACGGACCTGATACCTTGTTTGAAAATAGTTCTCACCAATCAAACACGTCTGATGTTACTGGTTACTTTGGAGGCACAGGGGACGTATCATTCGATTACACAGTGAATGGCGGACTGCTTACAACACAAGGGGGTATGAACGCCGATTATCAGATCATTTCCAGATATTGGGGAAACTTTGGCCTAACGTACTACTGGTGTCCAACTATAGTAATGTCTACTAATATTAAAAATTTTACTGCTGTAAAAAGCAATAAAAACGTTAATCTCACGTGGATAGTAGGTAATAATCTAACATCTAATACCTATGAAATCCAAGTCAGCAAAAATGGCCGTGAGTTCTTCGGAACAGGCAGTACCCAAACCAGCTCTGCTTCATCGGGCGCTTCGGCAAAATACGCCTATCAATATAACCCTAATCAGGCTGTTACAGGTCAATTATACTTCCGCATCAAACAAACAGATGCAAACGGGAAGATAAGTTACTCCACAGTGAAGGCCCTGAATATGGACCATAATACCGCAAGCACCTTCTCTGCATATCCTAACCCGGTTGTGAATAAGGTATCGCTGCAATTTGATGCAAACCTGGACGGTGATTTCAATATCGATGTTACCAACCAGGTAGGCCAGGTAGTGATTTCAAGACCGATGCGATTAAAAAATACCAATCTTATTGATTTAAACCTTGGCAAAGTGAATGCTCCGGGACTGTACTATGTACGCGTAAAGGATGCATCAACCGGCCAGGTGTTTACAAATAAGATTCTGATAAACCGTTAAACCTGTGATTTACCAATAAACATTTCCAGAAAAAAGGCCCCTTTTAAGGCCTTTTTTCATTTTGGAGTTACTTCATTACTTTTGTACTATGCTGAACATGGAGAACATGGAATACAATACAACAAGAAATCACCTCATCATGCGAGAATATGGCAGACATATTCAGAAGATGATTGAATACCTGTTGACTATTGAAGATAAGGAAACCCGCCAGAGGAATGCGTATGCGGTGATTGAGCTGATGGGATTTCTGAATCCGCATCTTAAAAATGTTGAAGATTTCAGACACAAATTGTGGGACCATTTGTTCCTTGTTTCTGATTTTAAACTTGATGTGGAAAGTCCTTACCCCATCCCGACCAGGGAAACACTGAGGGCAAAGCCAAAACCACTTCCTTATCCAAAAAGATATCCCAAATTCTCTCACCTGGGTAAAAACCTGGAGCTGGTGATCAATAAAGCACTGAAAGAAGAGAATCCTGAAAAACGCCAGGGGTTTGCGAACGCAGTTGCCTATTATATGAAACTTGCTTATAATAACTGGCATAAGGAAACGGTTCATGATGATGCGATCCAGGCCGAATTGACCAGTTTAACTGATGGTCAGCTTGAATTTACCAACACGCCTTATGTGAGAAGTCACAGACCAAACGAGGGACGTGAAAACAATCGCGGTGGTAGTGGCAGTTACGGAGACTTCCGCAACAAACGCAATAACAACAACAATAATCAGAAGTTTCAGCCCCGTGGCGGCGGAGCAAGCGGTGGTCCGGGACGAAATGATCGTAACGATCGGAATGACCGGAACGACCGGAATGCGGGCGGCGGCGGTGCCAAGTTCAAAAAAAGATTTAAATAATAACGGCCCACTGTATTTAATCAAAGGTTGACAAGGTTTGCTTTGTCAACTTTTTTATTTAATAACAAGAAGATCATCTAACCATAACAAGCTCATATGGATTCATTTGAAGTGACAGGAGGTAAGAAACTGAAAGGGGAAATCATACCACAGGGTGCAAAAAATGAGGCTTTGCAAATCATCAGTGCAGTGTTGTTAACACCGGAAAAGGTCACCATCTCCAATATCCCTGACATTGTAGATGTAAACCTGCTGATAGAATTGCTTGCTGATATGGGGGTTAAGACTAACCGGACTTCACGCGATACCTGTGAATTCCAGGCTGATGATGTGAACATCGATTTTTTAAACAGCTCAGAGTTCAGAAGAAAAAGCGGGCGCTTACGTGGCTCCGTTATGACCGCAGGCCCTATGCTTGCCCGTTATAAAAAAGCTTTTATTCCAAAACCTGGTGGCGATAAAATTGGTCGCCGCAGGCTCGATACCCATATCATCGGATTTGAAAAATTAGGTGCTGAGTTTAATTATAATGCTGAAGACGGGTTCTTTCTGCTGGAAGCCGCCAACCTGAAAGGAGTTGATCTTTTGCTGGATGAGCCCTCTGTAACCGGTACTGCAAATATTGTAATGGCAGCGTCTATGGCTGCAGGCACAACTACCATCTATAATGCAGCCTGCGAACCATATATACAGCAGCTTTGCAAGATGCTGAACCGTATGGGAGCAAAGATCAGTGGCATTGGCAGCAACCTGCTGACAATAACAGGTGTTGATTATCTCGGCGGTACAGATCACCGTTTGCTGCCTGATATGATTGAAATCGGTTCATTTATTGGTCTTGCAGCGATGACTCAAAGCAGCATCACAATAAAGGATGTAAGCCTGCAGAACCTTGGCTTAATACCCGATAAATTTAAACAGCTCGGCATTCAGATGGAATTCCGGGGTGATGATATCCATATCCCGGAGCAGGACATATATGAAATCCAGGGTTTTCTTGATGGATCTGTACTTACCATCTATGATCATCCGTGGCCAGGCTTAACACCGGATCTCCTAAGCATTATACTTGTGGTTGCAACACAGGCAAGAGGATCTGTGCTTATTCATCAGAAGATGTTTGAGAGCAGGTTATTTTTTGTTGATAAACTGATAGATATGGGTGCGAAGATTATCCTTTGTGATCCGCATCGTGCAGCAGTAATCGGCATAGCGCGCGAACAAAAGTTAAGAGGTATAACGATGAGCAGCCCCGACATACGTGCCGGCGTTTCGTTATTAATCGCCGCACTAAGTGCAGAAGGAAAATCCGTGATTCAAAATATTGAACAAATCGATCGCGGTTACCAGGACATCGATGGCAGACTTCGGCAGTTAGGAGCGGAAATCAAAAGAATCGGTTGAATACAGTGGTGAGTTGTAAGTGGTGAGTGGTGAGTGAAGTTATTGAGTGATGAGTGATTTACATTTATACATTTCATAACTTCTTTCATAATTCATAACTCATAATTCATAATTCTATTAAAGGTGTCAGAAGATTTAAAAATATCCAAAGGCTCAAAAGAAGAACAGTATCAATCCATATTCAGCCAGATCAAAGGATTGCTGGATGGCGAAACTGATCTCATTGCAAACCTGGCTAATATCACCGGTGCATTGAAGGAACAATTCAATTGGTGGTGGGTTGGATTCTATCTTGTAAAAGGAGATGAACTTGTACTCGGGCCTTTCCAGGGACCGGTTGCCTGTACCCGCATAAAAAAAGGACGGGGTGTTTGTGGAACAAGTTGGGCAAAAGCTGAAACGCTGATTGTGCCTGATGTTGAAGCGTTTCCCGGACATATTGCCTGTAGCAGTTTTTCTAAATCTGAGATTGTTTTACCTCTTATGTTTAATGGTGAAGTAAAAGGTGTATTGGATGTAGACAGTGAACATTATGCGTATTTCGATTCAACAGACCAGGTTTACCTGGAAAAGATATTGAAGCTGATACCTTCCGTCTCTTTGGAACAGCTGTAATATTTAAACAGCTTACTCTCTTAGCAAATCAATAGTTGAAATACGGAAATTATTCGACTTTTGGTATGTTCTCATTTTGAATTTTTGCTTTCGGAAATTGACATTGTAATAACATTCCATTTCCCACAATTATCACAGAAGGTATATCGATCCAATTTCTTCCATTTTTCCATCGGCTCATCCTTTACTTGCAGGGTGCCTACTTACACTCAGGACAAGCAACAATTGCATGCGGGTCTTTGGCTAATAATTTCCCACATCCAGCCATAATTTTAGTACCTCATTCATTGGTTTTCTCTTTTTTAGGAGCGCTTCATACTTCTTTGTTTCCAGAAACACTTTCTGTCGATAGTAAAGTTCCAGCAAAGAATTGACAGATAAGGAAACAAAAACCCTTGTGAAGTGGATTAACAAATCAAATGCGAACGAAGAGTATTTTATCTATATCACAGACTGCGAGAATTTGGCGAGGGAGTATAACGAGTTTATAATATTGACTAACTATAATCAACTGGGAATCAACAAAAAATAGGCATTCCAATGTTTTTTTGTACTTTAACAGTAGTATTACTAATGTTTTTAGTAAATTGCATCCCCACTATGCGAGGTTTTAACTATAAGAAATCAGTCCAGCTTTTAAATTCTATTGCCCTAATGTCAAATGGCACTTCAAATAAGATGAAGGCAATTAAACTCATTTGGTTAATAGATAGGCTACATATTAGAAATAATGGTAGGACAGTAACTGGAGATACCTATTTTGCTTTACCTCACGGCCCTGTTCCTTCTGCAACACGGGATTTATTGGAATCAAGTAATTTTTCTCTTGGGGAAGAAGAATTAGGTTACGCATGTAATTTTATTTCTTCTTGTGACAATAGAAATTTTTACAAATCGATTAATGATGTAGACAATAACGTGTTTTCCAAGTCTGATATAGACTCCCTTCATAAAATTTGGGAATTATATGGCCAGAATGATCAGTTTGAATTGCGTGACTTATCTCATAACTTTCCAGAGTGGAAAAAATTTGAATCTGCATTTAACGGGAAAGTTATTACACGCGCACAAATGAATATTGAAGACTTTTTTATCGACGCTCCGCCTAAAGTAGAAAAAATCGGGTTTGATCCTGTTGTACTGGAAGAATCCAAGCATATTTTTAAGGAAACTGTAGGGATCGAAAACCTATTGAAATGAAGGGTATAGAAAGTCTTTTCTCTTCTACAGTTAAGGAGAAGGAAGTCTTTTTCTTCGCTACGGAAAAAATATTCACCGAAGACCCCCACTTTTTTATTTGCGTTAAGAAAACCGAATCAGAGGTTTTGTTATTTACTTGCTGTACAAGTCAAGGAGGCAAAAGAGAAGATTACTTAAACAGAAAGGGAGTTTCTTTAAAAACTCTAGTTTATATAAAGCCCGTAAAGGGCTTGCCGTTCACAAAGGATACGTTTGTCGATTGCAATAAATGCTTTCAATACACGATGGAGGAGTTTAAAAAAATGTGTGAAGAAGGTACAATGCAATACAAAGGCGAAATATCTCCCGAATATTATGAGCAAATAATAGTTGGATTACTTGAAAGTCCTGAAATCGATCAAGAAGTAAAAAACAAATTACCAGACCCAAGTGATATAGAGTAAGACTCTTCATCTTTTAATCTATCAGCCTTACAATATCTTCTATACTCATAAACCTCTTGCTTTATCGGTCAAGCATCTCAAAAAAGAAAAATTCAAACTGAGACATTACCCAACTTTTAAAGATCGGCGCAATTCTAATTAATTTAGTATGCATATTTAAAAAGTGTAAAATATCGAAGGGCATTAGAAACAGGTATTAGAATCATTTATCTTTCCTGTTTTATATAAACTGTAATCATCAGGATGTCTGTTAAAAACAAAATCATCGTTATTACTGCGCCGTCTGGTGCCGGCAAAACTTCCATCACACAACATTTACTAAAAACATTCCCTCAGCTCGCTTTTTCCATTTCCGCAGCAACCCGTGAGGCAAGAACTAACGAGGTTAACGGGAAAGATTATTATTTCATCCCGCTGACAGAATTCCAGGAAAAGATAGAGAACAACCGGTTTGTTGAATGGGAAATGGTATACCAGGGAAAATATTATGGTACGCTACGATCTGAACTCGAGCGTATCTGGAATAATGGCCAGGTCCCGGTGCTGGATATCGATGTAAAAGGTGCGATCCATGTTCAGCAACAATTTCGCGAGAATACACTTTCCATATTTATTGAACCACCTTCTATTGATGAACTGAGACGCCGGCTTGAATCACGGGGAACAGAGTCAGAAAAAAGTCTGCAGGACCGTGTGAACAAGGCCTCCTATGAAATCTCATTCAAACAGCATTTCGATTGCGTGATTTTAAATGATGACCTGGAACATGCCTGTTTAAAAGCAGAAGAAGTAATCAGGAAATTTCTCGTCTTGTAATGCTTTCCTGGTATCAGCCTCGTATCAGTCTCGTTTTCCTGCTGATTGTATTTGTAATACCCTTCATATTTTATACATTCGTGTTCGTATTATGAGTGTAGTCGTTATTATCGCTATTGTTATCGCCCTTTTTTTCATTGCTTTTTTTTCCGGGATTGAAGTTGCCTTCGGTTCTGCCAACAGACTAAGCATTGAATTGAAAAAAAAACAGGGTTTCAGCAGCGGTATCCTGCTTTCCGCACTTTTTGATAATCCTTCCAGATTTTTGGGGACCATAATTGTCGGGTTTAATGTTTTTCTTGTCCTTTTTATCTTATTGGTCAGTGCACTCTGGACTCCGCTCCTGAACCGGTTGCATATAGATACCCAGTGGATCGTTACAATAAGGCTTGCGGGGGAGATACTTCTTTCGGGTTTCATAGTTATACTGTTTGGAGAATTCATTCCCAAGGCCGTATATAAGGCGAAAAGTGATACTCTTTTGAACTTTTCAGCCCGGACTGGCCTGCTCGGCCTGATGGATACCTTGTTCTACCCGGCCAGTATCATGTTTGTAAAAATTTCCAGCTGGATCCTGAACATCATTTTCGACGTCCGTATCGACAAAAAAAAACAACCATTTTCCCGCACCGACCTCGAACATTTTTTCCAGCAAAACAAGGAATTCAATGACGATAGCCAGGATTTGAATACGGAATTGTTTGAGAATGCGCTGTTATTGCCAAAAATAAAAATCAGGGAATGCCTGGTTCCCCGGAAGGAGATTGAATCGATCGACGTAAAATTCTCAGTTGAGGAACTGCGGCAAAAATTTGTAGCAACCAAACTGAGCAAGATGGTCGTTTTCGACGGTGGCATCGATTATATAACTGGTTATGTTCATCAGCTGGACCTATTCAAACATCCCGAATCGATAAGAGATATTCTTTTACCTATACCAGCTGTACCTGAAAGTATGAGCGCAACTGACCTGATGAATAAATTTACCCGGGAAAGAAAAAGCATCGCCTGGGTGGTGGATGAATTTGGTGGTACGGCCGGAATTGTAACCATGGAGGATCTCCTCGAAGAAATTTTCGGAGAAATAAAGGATGAATATGACGTAGAAGAATTCGAGGAAAAAAAGATCTCCGATGCCGAATACATCCTCTCCGGTAGACTGGAGCTGGATTATCTCCAGGAAAAATATGGCTTCGAGTTTGAAAATGAAGACTCAGAAACCCTGTCCGGCTATATTATTCAACAACACGAAACTATACCCCGCCTTAAGGAGCGGATAATCATAGATGATTATGAATTTGAAATTCTTAATGTAAGTGATACAAGGATTGAAATGGTAAAAATAAAACTACTTAAATAAAACCCTTTCCAGGGCTTTATTACATTGGCTACCTTCTGCTTAACAATCCCTTTCATCCGTACACAATTGATTTAATGGGTTCCCGCAAGTGCGGGAGACGCCTCTTAATGATTCCCGTCGGTTTTAATCTCCTTACTTGGGCGTTTCACACATTGATAACGTTAATACCTTAAATTTGCCCCGCTTTAGGCAGCTTTGAATTCTAAAACCACATATGCCATTACCATTTTTTAGTAAACGAGGAGTGAAAACGGAGATGACCTTTGTAGATCATCTGGAGGAGCTACGCTGGCATATAACACGTTCCCTGATTGCAGTAATTGCAGGCGGGATCGTCGTTTTCCTCAATATTGACTGGGTTTTTGATAATATCATTACCGGCCCTCTTCAACCGGATTTTTTCAGTTATACGGCGCTTTGTGACTTCGGACACTGGCTGAAACTGGGAAACAGCCTTTGTCTTCCCCCACCTAAAAGTGAGTTACAGACAACGGCTTTTGGCTCTGAGTTCATGAGCAGTATCACTATTTCCTTTATGTCTGGCTTCATTCTCGCTTTCCCTTATATTTTTTGGGAGGTCTGGCGCTTTATAAAACCGGCCCTAAGCCCCCGTGAGTTAAAAAGCACCCGTGGAGCGATCATTTGGGTCTCATTTTTCTTTTTCGCCGGAACTGCCTTTGGTTATTATCTGCTGGCACCCTTTACTTTCAGCTTCCTGTCAAACTATACCATTGGTACCAGCGCAGTGCTGGTAGCCCGTCCCACCCTGGCAGATTATCTCGAAAACCTCGTGGATATCATTATCGGGGCGGCACTGGCTTTCCAATTGCCAATCATTTCATCAGTGCTGACCAAGATTGGTATCATCACACCAGCATTTCTTAAAACCTACCGCAAATACGCTTATGTAGGTATCCTCATAATCTCGGCAATTATCACCCCTTCACCGGACTGGATGAGCCAGATGATCGTTTTTGTTCCGCTTGCCATTTTATACGAATTCAGCGTGATCATCTCAAAACGCATCTATAAGACCCAGGAAAAGAAGAGAAAAGAATGGGAATAAGAGAGATATGAATTATGAGTTATGAATTATGAAACCAGTTATGAAATTATGAATTCATAACTGTTGAATTCTCAACTCCTTTCATAATTCATAACTCATAACTCATAATTCTCTTTAATTACCATCCGAGGATATAAGCGAAAATTAATGGCGCTACTATGGTGGCGTCGGATTCAACGATGAATTTTGGTGTTTTGATGTCGAGTTTGCCCCAGGTGATCTTTTCGTTGGGAACCGCGCCTGAGTAAGAGCCATAAGATGTGGTAGAATCCGAGATCTGGCAGAAATAAGTCCAGAAGGGAACATCATGCCATTCCAGGTCCTGGTACATCATAGGCACCACGCAGATCGGGAAATCACCGGCGATACCACCACCAATCTGAAAAAAGCCGATGCCTTTGCCGGATGAGTTATTCCGGTACCAGTCGCTGAGCCAAACCATGTATTCAATACCAGACTTCATAGTGCTGGCTTTTAATTCCTGTTTGATAACATAAGAAGCAAAAATATTTCCCATGGTGCTGTCTTCCCAACCTGGAACAACCATTGGAATATTCTTTTCAGCTGCGGCAATCATCCAGCTATCTTTTGGATCGATCTCATATCCTTCCTTCATTACCCCGCTCAGCAAGAGTTTGTACATATATTCATGGGGGAAATAACGTTCACCACTTGCCTCGGCATCTTTCCAGATCTTCACAATATGCTGCTGTATCTTTCTGAAGGCTTCTTCTTCCGGAATACAGGTATCGGTTACCCGGTTCAGGCCCTGTTCTAGCAATTCCCACTCCTGTTCTGGTGTGAGGTCGCGGTAATGGGGTATTCTTTTATAGTGAGAGTGCGCAACCAGGTTCATCACATCTTCTTCAAGGTTAGCGCCCGTACAACTGATGATAGCGATCTTATCCTGCCTGATCATTTCAGCGAGCGATACTCCAAGTTCTGCTGTGCTCATAGCTCCCGCAAGGGTGACCATCATCTTTCCACCTTCCAGTAGATGGGTTTCATATCCTTTTGCTGCATCGACCAATGCAGCTGCGTTGAAATGTCGGTAATGGTGTTGTATGAATTGCGATACCGGTCCTTTGTTCATGATTTGCTTTTTTCTTTATTTAAATGGCGGCAAAGTTAGTGCAAATGCAAAACATGAACCCTAATTGCAAGATTAAGAATATGGTTTCCTGGTAAACGTAAAAAGCCCCTGGAAAGGGGCTTTATCCAACTAAACTAACTGAGAAAAATTATTATAGGGTAGCTTTCTTTTCTTTTTTGAAAGTGGTCCATCCTTGTGCACCGTTGGATTTAAGTACTACTGTGTGATCAGCACTTTCCAGTGTTACATAATAAGATGTTTCATCACCGGCAGACACTTCGAACAGGTCAGAGATCCATGAATCTTTCAGGTTCTTTTTCATTGAAGACTGAAGGTTGATTGGCAACTGGGCAGCTATCAGGTTACGGGTAACTGCGAGCAATTCGCCGGCTTCAGAATAATAAGCAAACATCACCTGGTCATTCAGTTTGAATGTAGCTTTTGCGAAATCTTTCGTGTTTTCCCATTTAACTTCTACAGCCTGGGCAAATTCACTTTTGAAAGAGTTTACTACTTTTTGACTTACGCCTATTTCGTTATTAGCAAATGTACTTGTGAAGGCAACGGTTAATAATAAGGATAAGGCTAATATTCTTGTTTTCATTTTTGTGTTTTTTATAAAGGGGGTTTTGTTAAATGTTGTTTCTTGGTTGAATCGTGAAATTGACGGTGTGGTTTGTTCTTTTTGTGTTTTCAATTGTTGTTTTATGTTTTTGTTGTTTGTTATTATTTTTTTGTTTGAGTTGCTATTGCTTTTGCGTCTCGTTTTCTTGTTGTTGTTTTCTTTTTATCAGTTACTGCTTGTATAGAAATAAGACGTGAGTTTCAGATTAATGTTACAGTTTGAAGAAAAAATATTTTTAAAAGACTGGAAGGCACATTTACACCGTCTACCTGGGGAATTGTAGCCGTTCTTTTCACTTGCCCGACCATAAACGCGTTTCTTGTAACATTAGTATATGTTGCCTGCGCCTGAAAGTTGTTTGTGATAATTACCTGGTTCATTTTTCTGGTATCGCCCGGTTGACTTCCGATTGATGACACAAAGATATATCGCAGTAATTCAGTTGTCAAGTGAATAGTGATTAATGGCGTCTATTGTTAAATCAATCAAAAAATAAATCCGTTCAGCACTTATTGTGTAAAACGATAAATTCTCTTATAACTCAAGCGGGTAAAGGCTTTCACGATTGTCACATATGTTGGTAATTCATCTATGTTAATCAACGTTAATCTACTAATAGAAATTGGCACGCTACTATGTCAATATCATAATTCATTCATTTATAATCCTATAATAACACGAATGGGTGAACGAAAATGGGAATTGTGTACGCTTCCGGACATTTACCGTTCATCACGAAAAAAAATCCATGTTTTTTTTCTTCTTCATACTAACCTTATCAAACTGTTAGGCTTTCTATATATGCAAGAGGGCAGGCAAAAATATTTCCAGCTGGATCAGATAGCTTAAATTGTATACTATGAATTATCTGGCTCATGCCTACCTTTCTTTTAACCGGCCGGGAATCCTGGTTGGGAATATGATCAGCGACTTTGTTAAAGGAAAAAAAAAATATGAATACGCTCCCGATATTCTATCAGGCATCGATCTGCATCGTGCTATAGATGATTTTACCGATATGCACCCGGTAACAAAATCTGCCAGGCAGATTTTTCAACCGGTTTATGGTTTATATAGCGGTGCATTCATGGATATTGCTTATGATTATTTCATAGCTAACGATAAACAACTTTTTGAACCTGGTTCCCTTGAAACTTTTTGCCAGGAGGTTTATAATACGCTCGATAATTATACATCGATCTTTCCTCCCCGCTTCAATCAATTGTTCCCCTCCATGAAAAAGTATAACTGGTTATTAAACTATCGAAACAATACTGGTATCGGAAGAAGTTTTGAGGGACTGGCTTACCGGGCAGTTTATATGTCGGATAGCGAAGCCGCCTTTAAATTGTTCCTGTTAAATAAGGACAAGCTTGAATATGCTTACAGGATGTTCTTCCCGGAACTCATTCGGTTTACTCAAAATACTATCGGTGGATTCTGATACTGACTGATACTGATATGGCAATGCTTGTGAAGAAATTCTTAAAGTTGATCTCAAAGTTGATCTCAGTAACATTAAATTGTCATTAGCAGGGATGCAGATTAAAACATTTATGTTTATTGCATAATAAATTAAATTCGTTGCTCAATTCATTCTTGTATGAAGCAGCTATTGTTTTTAATTGTCATTTCTGTATTTAATACCTGTGTTTTTGCCCAATCCAAACTTACACCCATAGATAAGTCACCGATGGACATGTCTTATTACCCGGTTAACTATCCAATCCTTAAAATTCAGAATAAGACAACTGAATCAATCTTTGCAAGGGTAATGTATAGCCGGCCACAAAAAAATGGTAGAAAAGTGATGGGTGAACTGGTAGAATTCGGGAAGGTCTGGCGGATGGGCGCAAATGAAGCAACCGAGATTGAATTATTTAAAGATGCAAGCGTTGGAAAGAACAAGATAAAAAAAGGTAAGTATACAATCTATGCTATTCCTGAAAATGATAAATGGACCATCATATTTAATAAAGAAACAGATACCTGGGGAGCTTTTCAATATGATCAGAAAAAAGATCTGTTTCGTTATGATGTAAAACCGGAAAAGAATTCAGAAATGGCAGAAGCGTTTACGATCATGTGGGAGAAAAGTAATGATGGTGGCGCAAACCTGGTATTTGCCTGGGATGACTTTAAATGCACCGTTCCATTTTTATTTTAAACAAATGAAACAAAAATCCCTGTATTTAGGCTGGATAAAGGTTGTCGTTTTCTGCTTTCTTATTGCAGCCTGTAATCAATCCGAAAACACCCTGCCAAATAATAAAATTACGGTTACCCCTCCACCTACCAAATTGCAACAGGACGCTGATGGTGTATCTCTTGATAAATCACCGATGGATATGAGTTACTATCCGGTTGATTTTTCTAAACAAAAGATGGTTAAAGCAATCCAGGAGCCCCTGATTGCCAGGGTAATATACAGTCGCCCAAAAAAGGACAACCGACTGATTTTTGGGGATGTTGTAAAATATGGAAGTCCCTGGAGGCTGGGAGCAAATGAAGCCACTGAAATTGAATTTTTTACCGATGTCCGCATAAATAACGAAACTGTAAAACAGGGAAGATATATTCTGTATTCTATCCCCTATCCTGATAAATGGCGAATTGTACTAAACAATGACTTGTACACCTGGGGACTTAAGTTTGATTCCACAAAAGATGTCCACCGTTTCACAGTACCAATTCAAAAAACCAATATTCCTTTCGAGCGTTTCACCATGGAATTTGAAAAGGATCCGCAGAGTGCTAAAACAATCCATAAAATGGTAATGCATATCGCCTGGGATAGTCTTTATGCCAGCCTCCCGATTTCTTATTGAAATCTTTGATTGCAATTCCTATTGGGAGGAATAAATTGTTCTTCGCGGAATCTTTACATTTACAAATGGTCAATAAATATACATTTACAACTTATCTGGTAAATTGACCGGTCATACTACTCTAAGGAACCATGTGCGGTATTGCAGGTATTATTTCTACTGACAGGTCCACAGTGACCAGGGAACGCCTTCAAAGGATGACAGATGCCATTGCGCACCGTGGCCCCGATGGTGAACAATATTGGATCAATCCTTCAGGAATTACAGGTTTTGGTCACAGGCGCCTCGCAATACTTGACCTGTCATCAGCCGCAGTGCAGCCCATGCATTACCAGGAACGTTTCACAATCGTTCATAATGGCGAAATCTATAATTATATAGAGCTTAGGGAATCCCTTGAAAAAAAGGGATACAGGTTTCAGTCAAAATCAGATACAGAGGTCATTTTAGCAGCCTATTCAAACTATGGCGCAGACTGCTGTAAACATTTTGAGGGCATGTTCGCGTTTGCAATCTGGGATGAACAGGAACAGGAACTTTTCGCAGCCCGCGACCGGTTTGGCGAAAAACCTTTTTATTACCGGGCTTCTGATTCAGGCCTGGTGTTCGGCTCAGAAACAAAGGCGATCCGCGCGATTATTTCCCAATCCGAAATCGACCCTTTACAACTTGTAAACTTTCTAACCCTGGGGCATACACGAAAACGGGTAAGCGATGGACAAAGCATCTACCACGGTATTTCGGAATTGCCCGCTGCCTCAACGCTTAGATTTACACCGGGGAATAATAAGGTTGTTATTAAAAAATACTGGGAGCTCGGCAAAAAGATTACGAACACGCTCAACGAGAACGAAGTATTGGAGAAATTCCAACAATTATGGAAGCGCTCATTGGAAATAAGGTTGAGATCTGATGTAAGCCTGGGCTCATCTTTAAGCGGCGGGTTGGACAGCTCTTCTATTGTTGCAGGCATTTATGATATAGACAAGCGGCCATTGAAAACCTACTCAGCCGTTTTTCCCGGTTTTCATTCTGATGAATCAGCTTTTATTGCTTTGATAAACCAGGCTTATGGCTGTGAGTCATATCCGGTAATCCCTGGTCCGGGAGAACTGGTATCTGAAATTGAAAAGCTGGTCTGGCACCAGGAAACCTTTATTTCATCCGCCAGTGCCTATGCCCAGTTTGCTGTTTTTAGACGCGCAAAGGAAACCGGCACGGTTGTTTTGCTTGATGGACAAGGGGCTGATGAAGTGCTAGGTGGCTATATTAAATATATTCAGTGGGGCCTCCAGGAGCTCTATCGCGGACCGGGTAAGATTTTCACAGAAACTTTCACAAAATTCAGGAATAATAAGATTCCTTTTGACTGGTCGTGGAAGAACAAAATTGCAGCCTACCAGCCATCTCTAACTGCTTTTGCATTGAAGGAGCGCGAATCAACCCGAGTAAAAAATGCATTGTTTCTAAACAAGGACTACCTCGCCGCCTTTAGCCCGGCAGATAAACTGCCCCCTAAGCCCACAGTAAGAAATCTTAACGATATTCTACATTACGAAACTGCAGAGTCTGGACTTAATGAGTTATTGCACTATGCAGACAGGAACAGTATGGCTCATGGTCGTGAATTAAGGCTACCATTTCTAAGTCATGAACTGGTATCTTTTCTTTTTACACTTCCTGTACATTATAAGTTAAGAGATGGATTCACAAAGTGGATCCTGAGAAAAACTATGGCTTCAACATTACCTGATCAGATAGTTTGGAGAAAAGACAAAATAGGATATGAGCCCCCGCAAAAAAGCTGGATGGAAAATATGAATCTCCAGGAACAGATACAGGAATCAAAACGTGCGCTGGTCAAAGCCGGCATCCTTGATGGCGGGGTACTTGATAAAAAAATTCAGCCGCTGGACTCCCACGCGGCTGATAATTTTGATTGGCGATTCCTGGTAACCGGATTGTTACTGGGCCAATGATATTTATACAGATTCTTTAGCTTGCCATTATGCTTTCTGTATTTGTTATGCTTTCTGTATTTGTTATGCTTTCTTATATTTGTTATGCTTTCTTGTATTTTTCAACAACTTCTGCATTGCCTACTCCATCAATCTTTAATGTAATCCATGTTTTTGCATCCTGAAGTTTTACATAGTATACAACTTCATTGCTGAAGGTTACTTCGGTCACACCAAACATTTCTTTTTTAGCATAGTTCTTTTTGATGCGGTTGTAGATGTTTAGCGGAAGCAATTGGGGTGCATAGTAACGCAGTGAACTCAACATAGTACCACTGTGGTCATAATTCACTTTCGACTGAATGCCTGATTGATTAAAACTTACGGTATAATAATTCTGGAACTCTTCCCATTTAACATCTTCAGCGGCTGAGAAGGTTTCATTAAAAGATTTCAGCACTTTTTCGTTGACTTTGGGGTCAACTGCATAAGCTGACACAACCAGAAGAGTAGAGACGAGAATGGCAAGTAACTTTTTCATAATCTGATGTTTTTTATGGTTGAACGATTTCGATTTTTTCCTGAGTCAAATGTAGAATAGATACAAACCCGGGCAGGAAAATTGGTAGGGGTGGTGAACTCATGATAAGATATACGAACGATTTCGCACATAAATAGACGGCTGTTAGATAGCATTAAGGAGTGGCATGCAGCAGGGATCAGGGTTTCAGAAATGTTACAGTGAAATCGAGCTTTTCCGGTTAACTTTCTGTTAAGATGGAATTACGGAAACACACTTGATAAGTTTGGGATCCGCTAAATTAAAATCCCCATCTTTGCTGCTCTTTTCTCCTCAGGACCAATGGAATAACCCGCTGTTTTGGGGCGACAGAAATATAAATGACTGTACTAAAATGTAAAAGACAGTACTAAAATTCTTACATCATGAAATTATCAACGAAGTTTATCCATGCAGGCACAGAACCGGATCCATCGACGGGTGCTATCATGACTCCGATTTACCAGACTTCAACTTATGTTCAGGAAGCCCCCGGAAAAAACAAGGGATTCGAATATGCCCGTTCACAGAATCCAACACGGAAGGCATTGGAAGAGGCACTGGCTGTAATTGAAAACGGGAAGTTCGGACTTGCTTTCAGTAGTGGCGTTGCGGCAACAGATGCGGTTGTTAAGCTATTAAATCCCGGTGATGAAGTGATAGCCTCCAATGATATGTACGGTGGTACTTACCGGTTATTTACAAAGATATTTGAGAAGTATGGGATTAAATTTCACTACGTGAATATGCAGGAGGCGGATAATATAAAGCCATACATCAACGACAAAACCCGTCTGATCTGGTTGGAGACACCTACAAATCCTCTTATAAATATCACCGACATTGCAGCTGTTGCGAAAATTGCAGAAGGAAAAAAAATAATTGTGTGTGTCGATAATACTTTTGCTTCACCCTATCTCCAGAATCCACTCGACCTTGGTGCGCATCTTGTTCTTCATTCTTCAACAAAATACTTAGGCGGTCACAGCGATGTAATACAGGGAGCCTTGATAATGAATGATGCTTCTCTTCGCGAACAATTATATTTTATTCAGAAAAGCTGTGGCGCAGTGCCTGGTCCAATGGATTGCTTTCTTGTTTTGCGTGGAATAAAAACACTTCATGTTCGTATGCAAAGACATTGCGAGAATGGTGAAAAGATCGCAAGATGGTTAAGAACAAATCCAAAAGTTGGAAAAGTGTATTGGTGCGGCTTCGAAGACCACCCGGGTTATGCAACAGCGAAAAAACAAATGAGAGGTTTTGGTGGCATGATGAGCTTCACATTAAAAGACGATAACACTGAAGCGACAATGAAATTATTATCTGCCACAAAACTTTTTGCACTGGCTGAAAGTCTCGGAGGTGTTGAATCCTTGATTAACCATCCAGCCAGCATGACCCATGCTTCTATACCAAGGGAAGAACGTATTAAAAACGGACTTAGTGATTCGTTGATAAGGCTTAGCGTTGGTATTGAAGATGCTGATGACCTTATTGAAGACCTGGATGCAGCAATCGGCTGAGATGGTAGTATTGAAATCCGCAGATCTTACAAATCAAATGATTCCCAGGCTCAAAGAATTCCTTGATGCAAAGGTTGAAGAATATAATCAGCCCGGGTTTATCAAAGATGATCCCATCTCCGTGCCTCATCGGTTTACAAAAAAACAAGACATCGAGATAGCGGCACTTTTTGCTGCCATTTTTGCCTGGGGAAACAGGACTACAATTATTCAAAAAACAACAGAGCTCATGGCGCGAATGAATAATTCGCCCCATGAATTTTGTCTCAACGAAAATCCTGAGCGCCTCAGGACACTCGAAGGTTTCAAACACCGTACTTTCACCGACACTGATCTTTTATATTTCGTAGAGTTTCTAAGCCAGCATTACCGGAAATATTCCAGCCTTGAAACTGGGTTTACCAGGTGGATGCAACCAGGAGCAACTGATGTAACAGAAGCGCTGAATGGCTTTTACAGGTATTTCTTTTCCCTGGAAGATGTTCCCTACCGTACTCGCAAACATATTGCAAGTCCTGAAAAGAAATCAGGTTGTAAACGGCTCAATATGTATTTAAGATGGATGGTAAGAAACGACAGGAAAGGTGTTGATTTTGGAATATGGAAAAACATAAGTCCGTCCCAGCTGATTTGTCCCATAGATGTTCATGTGGCTAGAGTCGCCAAACGATTTAATATGCTTAGCCGTCCGAATTCAGACTGGCAGGCCGCATTGGAACTGACGGAATATCTCAGGAGATTCGACCCCAAAGATCCTGTGAAATATGATTTTGCCCTTTTCACTCTTGGGGCAATTGAAAGGTTCTGACGGGTTGCTTTATTGTAGATTGTTGATTTTGCGCGTTCGTGGCGCTCACTCGGTTCTTCCCTTCGCCGAATGGGCCTTTCGGTTGGTTTGATTTGCCACTGTGATTCCCGGTTAATACGTTTGTTCATGTCCCGCACGTGCGGGATTGTCTCCGATCGGATTTTGTTCCCTGATCGGCTTTTTTAGGTACGCTTGTGGTGCTGGTTGCCTTATTGGCTAGATGTTGATGTTGCAGGTTCATGGCGTTCACTCGGTTCTTCCCTTCGCCGGATGGGCCTTTCGGTTGGTTTGATTTGCCACTGTGATTCCTGGTTAATACCATTGTTCATGCCGCTGGTGGTTCTTGTCTCCGATCAGCTTTTTGTTCCCTGATCGGCTTTTTAGGTATACTTGTAGTGCTGGTTGCTGTTGGGCCCTGATTGGCTTCGGTAACTCCGAACAGGAATCGAAGGTGGCAATCAAACCAACCTCAGGCCCATCCTGCACGTTCTAATCTCGTT
>NZ_DATHKG010000155.1:0-4112 GCF_035489435.1 Flavitalea sp. | reverse complement strand
TGTCGCTTAAACCTTACCGTAAAATTTTCATTTCACGTACTATTGTTTCCAAACTTTCAAAGATCTTTCAGCTTTTCCTCGCTGCCCATTTTTCGTTGGGGTTGCAAAGGTATGTGCCTTTTATATTTTAACCAAATATTTGAAAAGTATTTTTGAAATTTCTTTCATTTTTTCTTTCCATTTACCCGGCATTATTTCGAAGAACTTAGCGTTTTAACCGCTCCCATTTTTTAACGGGCTGCGAAGATATAGACATTCAAGTTACGACACTAATATTTTTGAAAGTTTCTTGAAATAATTTCTTCAAAAGCCGTTTTCAACGCATCAATACAAGCAGGGAAATTGTCTTAAAGCACAATACAGATAATATGATAAGTAAAAAATAACTATGACGAAAACGCCTTGCTGGCCTCAATTACAGGGCATTTAGCTAACAATCATTAGCCTGCTTCATTCACCAGTTTTGATATGTATTAATAGCTGAACGCTTCGAAAAAAAATCAACAATCTTTTTTTAAAAACAATTCACCAACGTAACAAAAACAACAATCCAAACACTTATATAAATAACAATTACAATTTATCATCCCTCCAAATTGTTTGTATGAATACCACTTCTTTAAACACACCAAAACTCGAATGGCTCGGAAGCACCATCCTCTTCTTCCAAAAACACTTCGTTATGATATTTTCACTCGGTCTTATTGCCGGGATAGGTCGCGTTATACAACTCAAAGGTTTTGGCGAAATATCAACTGCCACCAATATCATCATGGAAGTAGTTGTGGAGTCGGCCCGCCTTGCGATGTTTATATATATACTGGGGTCAGCCAGCCTTAAAATGGGACTTGCCCGCCTGGCCAATCTCTTTTCAAAAAGCGAACACCGGAAAGAATCAATTAAACTCGCTTTTGCCAACTTCAAAAGTAAATGGCAGATCCTCCTGCTCAACTTCGTGGTTTACCTGCTGATCGCCTGGGTGATAAATTTCCTTATCGACCAGCTTGCCTATCAGACCTGCCTCTATCTTACTATGCAAAACCGGGGCATTTTAAACGCAGATGCCTCCGAATGGACAATCATTCTCTTTTTCAAAAACCTTACGGTCATCCCGTTAACCTTAATCTTCAATACTTTGTTTGTGTTTTACATGACAAACAGACTAAACCTGCAGGCTACCAGCAAGAAAATAAGCTGAAGAACCAACCGAGATAACCTGGTAGACACTGACAAGAAATGGATACCGGTTACCGGGATCAGCAATCAACTGATGCTAAGTTGGTAAAATAAGAACGTCTGATGGAATGAGAACATCTGGTGGAATAAGAACATCAGCTGGAATAAGAATATCGGTGAATTGAGAACATCCGAAAAAACGAGAACACCTATCATCGATGTATGAATGATGCCTGAATTCATCAAACAAAATCCATGAGGCTATCCAATGGTAGATAACGTCATATAAAGCTAAGCAACACTAAGTTTAGTCCGTAAGCTATTCAACAATAAGATACTCAGAGATAATGTTTCTCCTGAACTCAAGCACCTCCGGTGAAATCTTAAATCCTCTACCTCCATAAGCTTTTGAATAGGTATTGATCCCCTGACCTGATGAGTAACTTTCAGGCGAATCATTTCCCGATAATTCTGAATTGCTGATAAACACAATATTCCCGAGTTTAACATCAGCCCTGTCACACAATTTCTTTGCAGATTTATAAGCATCATCATAAGCCAGCAGATCGGCTTCACGAAACAAACTGTCTGCCTTTGAATGGCCGAACTGTATCTGGCCGATACTATTGATCCTGGTTTCAAGCAGCTTACCGGTCAGCTTTGTAAACTGGTTGATATCATTAAGTAGAAAATCTATCGATTGCTGGGCTGAGTATCCTGCAAACACCGGGTTTCTTCCATTATAGTTATACTCCTTGTTTGCCGATATACTACTTGTTTTGATATCATCATTTTTTCCGAAACTGCTGAGTATATTAATCACTGAATCAACAGTGCTTTGTGTTAGTTTCACTGCATCAGCCATCGCTGGTTTTGTAAATGATATGTTTATGGTGAGAATAACCAGGTCTGGCTTCACCCGGATCTTGCCTTCACCGGTAACACGAACAAGTTTTTCTTTCGGTTTATCAGCTGCATAACATCCGCAAAGAAAAAATGCAATAATCAAATAAGTATATTTCATGGAATACTATTTAGCATAATTGTAAAACTGGCAGCATTTTAAGACGTCAACAACTACTGAATATTTACCTTCTTTCCCAAAAACTTTGGCTCTGTGCCAACCAGGTAATCGACAAACAATTTTACACGGGCCAGTTTTTCTCTGGCCTGTACCTTGATGCCTTGTTTTGCATTCACGTCGCGGGCATTAAATCCAACCGCCACTATTCCTTCCCTCTTCGCAATGTATAATGCTCTTTCGTTATGAAACTCCTGAGATATAACCGTCACTGAATCCTGCCCGAATATCTTCTTTAGTCTTACCATTGAATCAAAAGTCCGGAACCCGGCATAATCAAGATATATATGATTGGAATCAACACCCAGTTTTATAAGATCCTGTCTGAAATCACCAGGTTCATTGTAATCTGTTGTACTATTATCACCACTGATTATTATAGATTGAATCTTATTCTTTTTCCATAACTCAACAGCGGCATTAACACGATATTGGTAATAAGGATTGATAAATCCACCCTCAAGCGTTTTACCCGTACCCAGAACAAGGCCTACTTTATTATAAGGGACATCCCCGACTTTTGAGAACGTTTTGCCTGCAGCTGCATTTTCCACTTTTGCATTGCAGATAATAACAATCAGTAATACTGATAATAATAAGCCGGCTGCTACATAAATTACGGTAAATCTTTTTCGCATATACTAAGGGGTAAAAACATTGAGGGAATGCTGATCAAATTACCAATTGCTCCGTACAATCAAAAGGAATAGTCCCCGCAATCCCGATTATTAACATAAGTATAATTCGTGATTACACAAGGATCCGCAAACAAAAAATCAAAGCAAATAAAATATCGAATAAGTCATCCCAAGATTGAACCCTGCATGGCATACAATCGCGCCCATTATGGAGCCCGAAGATTTTTTGAAAAAGAAAAACATGATACTGGCCACGAACATAGATAAAACCCAAAGTACAGTAGGCATCACAAACAAACTCCAACTGCCGGAAATAAATACCAGCCCAAAATGTGAAATATGAGTAAGCGCAAAAGCCGAACCATCTGCCATAGATGCTTTCCGGTTACCTAGACTCACTGCGAAAGCCGAATGGACTATTCCGCGAAAAAATAACTCCTCGCCAAACGGACTGAATATCATGCCGGTGATGGCAACTACAGTAAAAAGCGTTGACCTGTCGCCCGGACTTATGTCGGAAGGTATCTTGTACGACTTACCAATATATTTATACCAGTTTGCGTAACTATCATCGTATAAATTTGTTCCCAGGAAATACAATAATAAACTGAAGGCTATCCCTGCAGCAAATGCTGCTAACAGCCATGAATAGTTTCCAGGTTTTTTGATTCCAATTTTCTGTCGTCCATATTTATTGAGAAAGATAAAAGGCGCAAGAGCGGAAACCAACATGATAATTCCAATCGATCCATAGTTTCCTGTGGTATTAGCATATAAAACCAGTATAAATCTTGGGACGCAAACGATAACTATCAGCAGCAGACCGAACTTCCAGTTAAATGCGAAAATCTTTTGCCAGAAGGTTCTTAGTACATGTTGCATGGGTGCGGCGAAAATTGATTAGGAGTTAATTTTTAGTGGTTCACTATATAGATCTTCATTGATATTCTGCTTAAATATTTGTGAAGAATCACTCAAAAATTTCATCGTTATAGATAGATTTTACAAATGATTCAAAGGTCTCACCCAGGGCAATAAAGTCGTCGTCTACCCCGAGATAAGGCAACAGCCCAAACTGGAATGGCTGATCACGGGTGTCAAGTACTGCCATCTCACCACCACCGTTTGTTCCGAGATATATAGCCCAGGGAAAAAATTCTGAACAATAGTCCTGGCTATTTTCGTAGAGAAAACCTACAGGTATCAACCTTAGATAA
>NZ_DATHKG010000154.1:0-63957 GCF_035489435.1 Flavitalea sp. | reverse complement strand
TGCTGATTTAACCGCAGACTCAACATCTTTATCCTGCAATTCAACCAGGGCCCTAAGTGCCTGAACCCTGATAGAAGGCTTCATGTCTGTTTTGACCATGGCGAGCAATGGTGTACCAGCTTCTTTTATCTCCAGTCTTGTTATTGCTTTTACAGCACCGATCCGCACTGCAGAATCTTTATCATTAAGAAGTTGAAGGAATGATTTGGCAACATGGCCCCTGACGGCAGCGGCATCCCTGCTCACAGGTCCTCTCAATCTTCCATCCACCCTGTCAAGTACGGAGGGTTTAGCCCAGGTGCTCAATGCATCTACTGCCTCGGCACGCATTGCTGGTGGGTTAGCATTATTGTTTGCATAGACTATCAGGTTTTGCATGGAGCTGTCGGTGCCTACCCTGAGGTTTGCATTGATAGATCTCCTGATAAGTGGTTCATTTTTGAAACCAGTGGATTTCAAAAGATCACCAAGAGCAGGCAATGCATCCTTTATTGAAAGATCATCATTGATAGCTCTTGCAGTTTCAGTCACTACAAACTCGTCGCTGTCTTTTAAAAACACCGCTATACCCGGATGGCTCATTCTGCGCAACGCAACTACGGCAGCAATACGCAAGGCTCTTGAAGGGTTACCCGCTAATGCAATCAATGGTTCAGCTTTTCCTATACGCGATAATGCGAGACTACCTGCGTGTCTGAGATATGCATCTTCGTCATTGTTTGCCGCCAGTAATTCTATAATAGGATTAACAGCTGGTTCAAATTTCATCCGTCCTAGTGCTTCCGCAGCAAAAAACCTGGTACGGCTGTTTGGATCCTTCAGCAGTGGAATCAATTGATTGCCGGCATTCGCATAACGAAGATCTCCAAGCCATTTAGCTGCCTGGGCGCGGATCTCCGGATCAGCGTCCTTAAGGATGGGAATGAGTAGGTCTGCATGTTTTTTGTCTTTACGTGCAAGCTGGCTGATTCCCCAGATAGCATGTACCCTTGCAAGTTGGTTCGAATTTGAAGCCAGCGCCTGTTTGAAAACCGTCAATCCTTCATCTCCTCTTTTGACCAGTTCAAACTGGGCTTTCAAACGGACACGCATATCCGCATTTTTCAATTGAGCAGCCAGATCTTCTTCACTGAGTTTTGTGAAATCAGTGCCAAGTAATTTTTTTGTTTCCACCCTGGCGGCGCTGTTGGCGTTCGCCTTATCATCCAGTTTCCAGATTCGTCCCCGGTTCATTGTTTCCCAGCCATCTATCCAGTCTGCCACATACAGCGCTCCATCTGGTCCGAAATCGAGGCCGGTGGCCAGCACCCCGCCCAACACTTTCTTCTGTGCTCCCAGTTCGAAAGTTGCGCCCTTTGGATTTAGTTTAAAACTATGAATACCCGAATTTGCTGGGTTACCAACAAACTCAGCTATAAAAAAACTGTTTTTATATTCGGGTCCGAGTGCCGTGCCGGGGTTATAAACCATGCCTGCCGGGCCACTCACAAAATTGCTGATGCAAGGTGTGATATATGCTGCCTGTCCATCCCATCTTGGCAGATACATTTTTTCATCCATCCAGACTTTGTAGGTATTATTATTCGGATCCCGGTACTTGCCGTATTGCCAATTGCTGCGCCATCCCTGATCAGACCCGTTTACGATATAAACGAGTCTTTCTTTTTCGCCGGGATGATCTCCATCGTTGTCTTCGCTGATCAGGTTACCGTATTCATCAAAAACAAATTCGTGGGTGTTCCGGTTGCCATATGCAAAGATTTCGAAATCGCTGCCATCCGGATTTGACCGGGCAACTACGCCGCTGTTTGGATGCGACCAAACCTGTCCATCGGGGCCTTTTCCATTAAATCCTATATCACCGATCTGCCAGTAAATCCGGCCATCGGGCCCCATCTCTACACCAGACATTCCATGCCCGCTAAAGCCGACATGAATACCATAACCGTGAGAGATAGATGTTTTTTCATCGGCTATTCCATCCTTGTTTTTATCTTTCATGCGCCACAGATCCGGGCCAACAGCCACATAAAGATCATCGCCATCAGATAAAACACCTCCGGCAACATCTGTTACCTCATCATGAAAATCATCTACTACCAGTTGCGATTTGTCCGCGACTCCATCACCGTTGATATCTTCGAGGCGATAAACATTTTCTTTTTCAAGAGTCATATCGCGCCAGTCATGCGAGCTATCACCATTGAGATCTGCGAGCCATTCATTTTTTTTACTGTTTTCAGGGGAGAGCGTTTTATGGAGGAAAGCTCTTTTGTCTTCCACAGTTTGAAGGCTGATGGATTCTATTTCCCAATCACGATGCCCACGGATATCAAATTCTGAATTCTTTTGCCTGTTGGTGGTGGTATAATAAATTTTACCCTGGTCGTCGATATCAATGGCAATAGGTGAGATCACCAGCGAATCCACACCCCAGACTTCCAGTGATAAGCCGTCTGCAATCTGCGGCTTGAAGCTAGAGTCGATCTTAGCGGCGAGTTTTGCTGACAGCAGCGTATCGAGTTGTTTGATTCTTAATCCGGTTGTTGTTTCAGATTGCTGGCAACCGGTTGCGGTTATTAAACCCGCCAGTACAGCTAAATAGATAGATAATCGTTGAGCGGGGATTTTCGGTATTCTCATTTCTAATGGTTAAGCTTTTTGATTGTTAGTGCAGCTATCGGGCAACATATTAATTTTGCTGCTGCCAGGTATCTCAGATGAAAAGATATGAATATAGACACTTATTTCAAACAAAAAGCCCGACTGTCATCAATCGGGCTTCACTTGAAATTAAAATTTGATTATTTAATGTTTTCCGCAAACCTTTGAATGTTTTCTATTGCCTTATCCCACATCCCGCTATGAGTTGGGATATATTTTTTAGCCAGCGGGCCGGATTCGGCAATCAATGTGACAGTGCCGTCGGGGGCCGGATCAATCTTAAATACTTCTATATATTCGCCCAGCATTTCACCTGCTTTTGGCTCAATTTCATCATAATAACTTAATACCAATTCGGTGTTTTCAACTTTCTTTTTCACAATACCTCTTGCTCCAACCGCACCATTCAGATCGGTCCAGATAATTGGAGAACCTTCATTCCAATCTGTCTGGGCCAGGGCTCCTTCACCAAATGAATTGGCCCATTTGTTATTGGGATCAAGAAGTACTTTCCATACTGCTTCTGCTGAGGCTTTGATTTTTGATTTTTTCGTGATGATGTCAGTTTCCACGAAATCCCGCAACGAAGTGCCGGTAATGAAGTTCCAGCCTTCAGAAAAGTTTTCGGCTGC
The DNA here is from genome assembly GCF_035489435.1 of Flavitalea sp. Taxonomy (NCBI): domain Bacteria; kingdom Pseudomonadati; phylum Bacteroidota; class Chitinophagia; order Chitinophagales; family Chitinophagaceae; genus Flavitalea; species Flavitalea sp. The sequence continues at coordinate 60,661 of NZ_DATHKG010000154.1, read as the reverse complement.
CAGATCCGGTTCGTTTGCCGGAAAGCTGTCGAGGCCAGAATGGGTGAGCGTAAGTTTCGTTTTTGTTCCAGGCAGTTCTGCAAGATCAAAAGTCACGAGTGAGGTGCCCGGGTATCCATCATAGCTCCAGGTATAAGATAATTTAGTGACCGGGTGCGCCTCCACAACCTTACATTTATGAAGGTACTTTTTGTCATCCTTGCCACCATAAAAGCTGAATTCAAAACCGGGTTCAGCTTTGAACTCTTCCAGTTCGAAATACCATTCTTTCATCTGATTTTTATCAGTAATTGCCTTCCAGACTTTTTTTATCGGGGCGTCGTAAGTTCTTTCAAATACTAATTGATTCATAAAGAAAGTTATGAGTTATGAGTTATGAATTATGAAAGTAGTGGTGAGTGCATGAGTAATAATTGACATTAAGACAGGTCATTCATAACTCAACACTTACGATTCACATATGATTATTGATTTCGATTTATATTATAAAATTATTTTTTTGTTTTTTTTTCCTGTTTTTCGAGGAAGCTACCTAAAGCATCAAGTTTCTGGTTCCAGAATTTCCGGTAATGATCCAGCCAGCGATCAACTTCTTTCAGCTTGTTGAGGTTTGCGCGACAGAGTCTTTCACGTCCCTGGTCTTCAATTGTTATCAGACCGCATTCTGTAAGTATCCTAACATGTTTTGATACGGCGGGCCGGCTGATTTCAAAATGATTAGCTACCGCATTCAGGTTTAGGGCTTTGGTGGAAACAAGTTTAATGATCTCTCTTCTTGTCGGATCCGCTATCGCCTGAAATACATCCCTCCTGGTTTCCTGCATATGTAACGTTGTGGTTACAAATATATATGAAACCTTTTGGTTACAAAAAAAATTTACTTTTTTTCATTAAGATATTGTCGTGGGCTGAGCCTTAATTTTATTTCTTAGAAGTTGACATTGAAAGCACATTCCATTTTCCACAGGAATCACAATAAATATAGCGATCAATCTTACCAAATTTTTCCACTGGTTCATCCTTGACTTTAATATACCGACTTTGCATTCAGGACAATTAACAATTATCTGCGCATTTTCAGACAAGGCTATTCCTGCGTTCACCCATAATCTGGATACCTCATTCATTGTTTTTCATTTTTCAAAAATTATTCATATTTCGTCGTTACCTGAAGTACTTTCAATTTGTAATATAGGCTCATTATTAATTTTTCTTTTTGTCTAAAAAAATTGAAGGATTACGACAATCCGTTTCATTGTCACAATCAGGTTATGTAGTTCCTGGATGTTTTCTGTAAGTCCAGATAAATAGTTTTAATTTTCGACAATAATATTTGTCTTGCTGATATTATAAGATGTTTGTTGAGAGGCTGTTTCCTGAACTCAGGACAAATAACTTTTATAAGTCGAATAGTAATTATATTAGTTATCACCCATATTAGTTATTACAATTGCCATATTAATTATTCCACATTTTAGTTATCACAATTGCCATTTATGAGATTTAGTAAATTATTTGCAACAATAATATTGCCTGTTTTGTCAGCGGCCATTTTTGAGCCAGCTTCAGGACACGCACTGAATGCTAACTCTGATTCAACACCGGCTGCATATATTAAAGTCGATCTTGCCAAAGACAAAGGAAAGATGGTGCCGATCTGGGCATGGTTTGGTTACGATGAACCAAACTATACTTATATGAAAGATGGAAAGAAGTTATTATCGGAAATCGCAGCTTTAAGTAAAGTACCTGTTTATGTAAGAACCCATTGCCTCCTATGCAGTGGTGATGGCAAGCCTGCATTAAAATGGGGATCATCAAATGCATATACCGAGGATGCAGATGGCCGGCCGGTATATAACTGGCGCATAACCGACAGCATTTTTGATACCTATATTCAACGTGGCATGAAACCATTGGCCCAGATCGGGTTTATGCCGGAGGCTTTATCAACGAATCCACAACCGTATCAGCATAGCTGGAAACCCGGTGATCCTTATAATAAAATTTATACGGGCTGGGCATATCCACCAAAGGATTATGGCAAATGGGGGGAACTGGTTTTTCAATGGGTTAAACATTGTGTTGAAAGATATGGCCGGAAAGAAGTAGAGAGCTGGTATTGGGAAGTGTGGAATGAACCAAACGGATACTGGAAAGGAACACAGGAAGAGTTTTTTAAATTATATGACTTTGCGGCTGATGGATTGAAACGGGCTTTACCTTCTGCGAGGATTGGTGGGCCCAATATCGCAGGTACTTCAAGTGCAGGTGCCACCAGGTTTATGCATGCATTCATTAAACACTGTTTGTATGAAAAAAACTTTGCTACCGGCAAAACAGGATCGCCACTTGAAGCATTGCTGTTTCATGCAAAAGGTAATCCCACATTGAAGGACGGAGTTGTATGGATGAACATGGCGCCGCAGCTCCGCGATATAGAAGCGGGTATTAAAATCGCGATGACATACAACGAAACAAAATCATTACCACTTATTGTGGGAGAATCTGATCCGGAAGGATGCGCGGCCTGCGGAATGGCAACCAATCCATCCAATGCATACCGGAATGGAACGATGTATTCAAGTTATACGGCTGCGAGTTTTGCCAGGAAATATGAACTGGCACAATTATATAATGGTAATCTCACCGGGGCCGTGTCCTGGTCATTTGAGTTTGAAGATCAGCCCTGGTTCTATGGTTTTCGTGACCTGGCTACCAATGGGGTAGATAAACCGGTGCTGAATGTGTTCCGGATGTTTGGAATGATGAAGGGGAACCTGGTCCAGGCGGAAAGCAACCGGATGTATCCGCTGCGAAAGGTGCTCGATTCGAGTATCAGGAACAGTACAGACATAGGTGTAATTGCATCAAAGGAGAAAAAATCTGCTGCAATCATGATCTGGAACTATCATGATGAAGACAGACAGGCGCCACCGGAGACTATAAGTATTTCGATAAATAATCTTCCGGCAAAGACATTCCGGTTGACCGAATTCAGGATTGATAATGAATACAGCAATGCCTATGAGGTTTGGAAAAAAATGGGATCACCCCAGAATCCGGGGGCAGAACAGGTGAAGGAGCTTGAAGCCGCAGGCATGTTGAAAAGCCCTGGAGGGCCCAAAAAACTTCAAACAAAAAACGGCCATTCCCTGTTACAGATTTCGCTGGCAAGGCAGGGAGTTTCACTGCTGACCCTCGATTGGTAAAAAAAGAATATTTGAAATTTCAGGCAGGTTATGATAAAAAGCTATACATCCAGTTCAGATTCAGGCTTTGAATGGATTGACATGGTTGCCCCCCAACGATCGGAAGTGCAGGAAGTTGCCAGGAAGTTTGGGCTACATGAGGCTTCAGTGGAAGATGCCCTTCAACCCGACCATTTGCCCAAATTTGAAAAACTGAAAACCTACAGTTTTGTAATTATGCGGGTTTATGCTGTTGGCAGGGAATCAGAGGCGGATACGGTGCAGGAACTAACCAACAAACTCGCGATATTTTTTTCGGAAAATTTTATTGTGACCGTCCACAAACACGAATGGAAAGATATTGAAACAATAGACAAGGAATTTTTGAAAAACGGTGAATGTAAAAACTCCTTTCATTTATTTAACGAGATAGTGAGATATGGACTCCTGACATTTGATGAACCGGGCGCAAAACTGAACAGAACAATAGATTACCTGGAAGAACGGGTTTTTCTGAAGAACAAAAATTCTCCGTTACTGAAAAGCATGTATTTTCTGAAAAGAAAAGTGGATGTAATAAAGCGTGTTTTGTTATTATCAAACGATATAATCGATCATATTGATCCCCAGGCCAACTCAAATGAATATACCAGGGATATCAGGGACTTGTATGTTAAGCAACAAAGTATATTCGATGCACTTGCTGAAAATACCAACCACCTCGTTGGAATCTATTTTAATATCTCGTCCCAACGTACAAATGAAACCATCAGGGTTTTGACCATTTTTTCAGTGTTTTTTATGCCACTCACCTTCATAGTAGGTATTTACGGAATGAATTTCAGATTTATGCCGGAGCTCAATGAGAAATGGGGCTATCCAGGGGTGATGCTCCTTATGCTGGGAATTGTAATTATTATCTATATCTGGTTTAAAAAGAAAAACTGGTTATGATAGGGCAGTTTTAGATAACGGGGCACCGGGCTTCCTGACTATTTTGTAAATTTGCATACACGCTTGCCTGCCTTTCCGCAAAGCCGGATCATAAAAACGTTAAAATCACCTGCCGGGAAACCCAGGGTTAAGATAATCTAATGATAGTCAATAACCTTTTAAGCTGCCATACCTGTGCTGGTCTCAAAAAATCCAAGATTTCAGGCTATTTATACTTTTTTGTATAAATAGATTTGTACCTTTGCGGCTACAAAAATCAGTATAAAAAAAGTTGAATAATATGGATGAAAAGCTCAGTAGTATTGAACAAACCGTTCTCAGCGACTATAAATACGGCTTTGTAACCAATATTGAGTCTGATGAGGCGCCGAAAGGGCTTGATGAGAGTACCGTACGGTTTATTTCTGCCAAAAAAAATGAACCGGAATGGATGCTTCAATGGAGGCTGAAGGCATTTCAACAATGGCTGAATATGAAAGAGCCGGATTGGGCAAATATCGATTATCCGCCTATCAACTACCAGGATATCATCTACTATTCTGCCCCAAAACAGAAAGTAACGGTAGACAGCCTGGATGATATCGATCCTGAACTAAGGGCGACTTTTGAAAAATTAGGTATTTCCCTGAACGAGCAGAAACGATTGAGCGGTGTTGCTATAGACGCAGTAATCGATAGTGTTTCTATTGCCACAACTTTTAAAACACAGTTGGCGGAGCAGGGAATTATCTTTTGTTCCATGAGCGAAGCAGTACGTGAGCATCCTGACCTGGTAAAAAAATATCTCGGTTCCGTAGTTCCGGCAACGGATAATTATTTTGCTGCTTTAAACGCCGCGGTATTCAGCGATGGTTCCTTTTGTTTTATCCCTTCAGGGGTTCGTTGCCCAATGGAGCTTTCAACATATTTCAGGATCAATGCCGAAAATACCGGCCAGTTTGAACGTACCTTGATTGTTGCAGAACCAGGTAGCTATGTAAGTTACCTGGAGGGTTGTACAGCACCCATGCGTGATGAAAATCAATTGCATGCAGCTGTGGTTGAACTGATTGCCCAGGATCATGCAGAGATAAAATACTCAACTGTGCAGAACTGGTACCCTGGTGACAAGGAAGGTAAGGGTGGGATCTACAATTTTGTGACAAAAAGAGGTATTTGCCAGGCGCATGCCAAGATATCCTGGACCCAGGTTGAAACCGGTTCATCCATCACCTGGAAATATCCCAGCGTAATTCTGAAAGGTGATTATTCAACCGGAGAATTTTATTCAATCGCAGTCACAAATAACCGCCAGCAGGCAGATACCGGAACGAAAATGCAACACCTGGGCAAACATACCCGGAGTCGTATTGTTTCAAAGGGTATTTCAGCAGGCTTCAGCAATAATAGTTATCGCGGGCTCGTGCACGTTAGCCGTAAGGCAACGAATGCAAGAAATTTTTCGCAGTGTGACTCATTGTTACTTGGTGATAAATGCGGTGCTCACACCTTTCCATATATAGAGGTTAAAAATAACAGTTCAGTAGTTGAACATGAAGCTACTACCTCCAAAGTGGGTGAAGATCAGATTTTTTACTGCAATCAACGCGGTATGGATACCGAAACTGCTGTAGCACTGATCATCAATGGTTTTGCAAAAGAAGTAATGAACCAGTTGCCGATGGAGTTTGCCATTGAGGCCCAAAAATTATTAGCTATCAGTCTGGAAGGTAGCGTAGGTTAATCATCAAAAAATAAAAACAAGTAGATAATATGTTGCGCATTCAAAATTTGCAGGCAGGCATAGAAGGAAGAGAGATTTTAAAAGGTATTAACCTGGATATCAAGCCAGGTGAAGTACATGCTATTATGGGGCCAAACGGCTCCGGTAAAAGCACGCTCGCTTCTGTTCTTGCAGGCAGGCAGGATTATACCGTTTCGGGTGGTTCTGTAGAATTTCTTGGTAAAGATCTGTTGGAGCTCTCCCCCGAGGACAGGGCCGGCGAAGGACTTTTTCTTGGCTTTCAATACCCTGTCGAAATTCCGGGTCTGAGTACAACAAACTTTATTAAGACTGCAGTGAACGAAGTGAGAAAGTACCGTGGTCTTGAACCCCTGGATGCGGTGGCATTTCTGAAGATGATGAAAGAAAAGATGAGTTTGATGGAAATGGAACAGACTATGCTGAGCCGTTCATTAAATGAAGGATTTTCCGGTGGAGAAAAGAAGAGAAATGAAATCTTCCAGATGGCTATGCTTCAGCCGAAGCTGGCGATCCTTGATGAAACTGACTCCGGGCTTGATATTGATGCGATCCGTATAGTAGCCAATGGTGTAAACAAATTGCGTAATAAAGATAACGCTGTATTGGCCATCACGCATTATCAGCGTCTGCTCGACTACCTGGTTCCTGATTTCGTTCATGTATTATACAATGGCCGGATCGTGAAATCCGGCACCAAAGAACTGGCAATTGAGCTGGAAGAAAAAGGATATGATTTTATCAGGAACGAAATGCATCAGGAAGAGGAAGTATCATAAATCAGGAAAGTACGCATGAACAACAATACATATCTTAAAGAATCATTCGACAGGCTCAACCTGCCGGGCAGCAGCCCACTTTCGTCTATCAGGAAAGCTGCATTCAAATCTTTTGACGTTATGGGCATACCAACTGTGCGTCATGAAGAATGGAAGTATACAAGGATCAGCAGCTTGTTTAATAAAGAATACCAGGTTTCTTTTCAGAACCCCACTTCCCTTAATGCAGCTGAGTTTGCACCCCTGAGATTGCCAGGTCATGAAGATGCCAGTGAACTTGTGTTTGTAAATGGCATGTATGTACCGGGCCTTTCCAATCTGAAGGCTTCCGCATTCGGCATAACTTCATTAGAGGAAGCTGCAGCTAATCAATATAGTGAAATTGTAAGTGAACATTTTAATCATAGCAGCAAATACCTTACTGATGGTGTTCAGGCCTTAAATACTGCTTTCATTGATGGTGGGGTTTTCATGCACGTACAACCAAGGAAGTTTGTAAAATATCCCGTTTACATATATAATATCACGGATGCAAGAGTAGCATCGGTCTTGTCGCAACCACGCAGCCTGATTCATATTGGGCAGGGAGCGCAGGTTCAACTGGTTGAAACTTATATCACGCTTGGCACCTCCGAAAGTATGACAAACGAAGTGATGGAGATAGTTGTAGAACAGGACGCGATATTGGAATACTACAAAATACAAAACGATCAAAGCAGTGCCAGCCAGGTAAGTACTACACATATCAGGCAGGTTGGTAAAAGCGTGGTTCATACAGTTACCGTTTCATTAAATGGTGGTATCGTTCGAAATAACCTGCATGCTGTACTGGGAGCCCGCTTCGCTGAAGCACATTTATATGGTTTGTATTTTCAACAAGGGCAAAGTCATATCGATAATCATACAATTGTCGACAATGTGATGCCTGATTGCCAAAGCAATGAATTGTATAAAGGCATACTGGATAATAATTCAACCGGTGTCTTTAACGGTAAGATATTCGTGAGGAAAGATGCACAGAAAACAAATGCATTCCAGTCAAACAAAAATGTTTTGTTATCTGAAAATGCAAATGTCAATACCAAACCCCAACTGGAAATTTTTGCAGATGATGTAAAGTGTTCTCATGGTTGTACCATTGGAAGTCTTGACGAAGAAGGTCTTTTTTATCTTCAGTCAAGAGGTGTTCCAAAAACCCAGGCGATGGCCCTTTTGCTACAGGGTTTTGCACTTGACATCCTTGAAAAAATTAAACCTGCCCCGATCCGTGCATATGTTGAAGATTTGATTGCACAACGTTTAACAGCAGATGTATTATGATCACAGCACAAAAGGCAATACCCGTTTTGGATATAGAATCTATCAGGAATCAATTCCCGGTTTTGAAAAGAACGGTGAAAGGCAAGCCCCTTGTTTATTTTGATAATGCCGCGACTTCACAGAAGCCTCAGGTCGTTATAGATGCGCTTGTCGGTTATTATTCCGGTTTTAACGCGAATATCCATCGTGGTATCCATTCTTTGGCTGAAGAAGCAACGGCCGCATTTGAAGCAACCCGTGACACGGTTCAACAATTCATAGGCGCCGAGAAAAGGGAAGAGATCATTTTCACAAAAGGTACCACCGAAAGCATTAACCTCGTAGCGGCTACCTGGGGAAGGGCAAATGTGAAAAATGGAGATGAGATCATTATCTCAGCTATGGAGCATCATTCCAATATAGTTCCCTGGCAGTTGTTATGCCAGGAAAAAGGTGCTTTGTTGAAAGTGATACCCGTGAATGATGAAGGTGAAATCTCTCTCGATGATTTCAAACAGCTGGTTAATTCAAGAACAAAGATCGTTTCGATAGTACATGTATCAAACGCGCTGGGTACCATCAACCCGGTTAAAGAAATGATTGAGATCGCTCATAAGGCCGGTGCGGTAGTTTTTGTAGATGGAGCTCAGTCCAGTGTACATCTCGACATCGATGTCAGAGATCTTGATTGTGATTTTTTTGGTTTTTCTGCACATAAAGTATACGGCCCTACAGGTGTCGGAGTGCTTTATGGTAAAAAAGAAATTCTTGAAGCCATGCCCGTTTACATGGGTGGTGGCGAAATGATCAAGGATGTAACTTTTGAGAATACTACCTACAATGAACTTCCTTATAAATTCGAAGCAGGTACTCCAAATATCGCGGATGTAGTTGCCTTCAAGGCAGCACTTGATTTTATTACAACAATCGGTAAGCAAAATATAGCAAGACATGAAAATGCTTTGCTTGCCTATGCTACCGAAAAGCTACAGCAGATCCCGGGTGTTACTGTAATAGGAAGATCTGCTCACAAAACCGGTGTACTTTCTTTTGTTATTAAAGGTGTTCATCCGCAGGACATGGGTATCATGCTCGATAATAACGGCATAGCGGTGAGGACCGGTCATCATTGTGCGCAACCATTAATGGCTTGTTACAAAATACCCGGAACAATTCGTGCATCATTTGCTGTCTACAACACAGTTGAGGAAGTTGATGCCCTGATTGCAGGTATCAACAAAGCACTCAGGGTGCTGTTATAATTTTTACAATGAGTGGATCAATGAGCATACCGCAGACGGAGCAGGAGATTATTGACGAATTCGCGCTTTTTGACTCATGGGACGATAAGTATGAATACATTATTGACCTGGGAAAAAAACTGGCAGTGCTGGATGATGAATATAAGACCGATAATAATAAAGTAAGAGGTTGCCAATCTACAGTTTGGCTGGCCGCATTTTACAACAATGGGATTATCACTTTCAAAGCCGAGAGTGACGCGGTGATCGTAAAAGGTTTGATCAGTATGCTTATCAGGGTATTGTCTGATCATACTCCTGATGAAATTCTTGATGCAAAACTGGATTTTATTCAGAAGATTGGCATGACATCACACCTGGCACAAACGCGTTCGAACGGCCTACTTTCAATGGTGAGGCAAATGAAAAATTATGCCCTGGCATTCAAAGCAAAAACTGAAAATTGAAATCATGGAAACAACTGAATTGAAACAAAAGGTTATAGATACCCTGCATACCATCTTTGATCCCGAGATCCCCGTTAATATTTATGAACTCGGGTTGATTTATGAAGTAGAGATACTGCCTATTAATAATGTACAGATAGTAATGACCTTAACCGCCCCTAATTGTCCGGCTGCACAATCACTTCCAATAGAAGTGGATCAGAAAGTGAGGGAAATAGAAGGAGTGAATGATGTACATGTGTCGGTTACCTGGACACCAGCCTGGGATAAATCCAAGATGTCGGAAGCGGCACAACTTGAATTAGGAATGTTATAAAAACTTAACATGAAGATTACCGCTCAGGAAGAATATGGTTTACGGGTGTTAATCCGTATCGCAGGATGCCGGAACAAAGAAGGTATGAGCATCCCCCAGTTAAGTGAGGCAGAAGGGCTCACGAGTCATTATGTTGCTAAACTTACGCGTAATCTTCGTATGGCCGGCTTTATTAATTCTACCCCAGGTTTAAAGGGTGGATATGTTCTTGCACGTCCTGCGCAGGAGATCATAATTAATGATGTACTGAAAGCGCTTGGCGGTGCATTGTTTGACCAGGCATTTTGTAAATCACATGCCGGGAGCGTCAGATTATGCAATAACTCAGTTGATTGCTCGGCGCGGTCCCTATGGCAAATGATCCAATACACAATGGACAAATTGCTCAACCAGATTACTCTCCATAACCTGGTTAATTCCGAGTCGGAATCATCACGTATGCTTGAACAGATTCTTAGCATCGCTAACAACGAAAGCATCGGGAACAACGAAAGAAACGCCGACAACGAAAACATCGTTGACAACGAAAACGTGGCTGACAACGAAAGCATCACTAACAAGGAAATTCCCGAATTGAAATCATAGTCACTCCTGGCTGTTTCAATACCCTCAGTGGCGCAACTTACCCCGTAGATTGACGTTTAAAGCCCCCCTTGTGGAACCCTGTTATGGTTAAATTTGCCATAAACCCCGGGTTGTGAAATTATAAACAGTTTTTTATGGTGGAAGTTTTCAAAACAACGGTCTGTGATTCCTATTATGCCAAACTATTGTTGCGCAAAATACATGCGCGTTTCCCTGTGTACCAGGCGAATTTTGATCTCAGTGACTGCGACCATATTCTTCGCATCAAATCCCCGGGAAGCATTGATGTTTACCACGTTTTGCTTATCATCCGAAGTTTCGGTTACCAGGCAGAAGTATTGCCAGATGAGGTGGTTTTAAGAACCTGATATGAAACCATTACCGATTTCTTTTAAAACTATATTGTTTTATTATTTTGTTAAAAGTTTTTTCACTGTTTGCCAATCCAATTTTTCAATTTGGCAAGATCGTTGTGTTTTGGCAGGATCATTGTGGAAACTTTTGGACAAGAAAATCTCCGGGTAAGTTTGCGGTATAATTAATTGTTATTCAATCTTCCAGAAGTTTAAGTCGCCTCTAAAACCTGAAAATGCTCTTTTCTGACTTTCTCTTTTTCTTAATTATTTCTGAAAAAACCTTTGTTTTATCAATTTTTTTTTCCATTTCCAATTCAAGGCACAATAATAGTATAGTGTAGGAGAACCAGTAGATCACACTATGAATACAAAGGCCACAACTAGCGATTTTATCGTGGTCATTCCATGTTATAATGATTTGACCGGCCTTTTTAAAGCGCTGTCTACTGTTAAATATGACAGGCAATTTTCGATCCTGGTAATTGATGACGGAAGTGCGGAGCCGATAAAAAGGGAAGATATAACGCCAGTTTTCCCGCCCTCTACAACGATTGAATTAATACGCTTGTCACCTAATGTTGGAATAACAAAAGCCTTAAATGCGGGCTTGAACTGGATCCTCGATCCTACAAAAAATGTTATTGACTATAAATATGTAGCAAGGCTGGACTGTGGTGACCTTTGCGATGAGAACAGGTTTAGTAAACAAGTGAATTTTTTAGAAGAAAATAATGATATAGATCTGCTTGGAACCTGGTGTGTATTCGAAAATTTTGAAACTGGCGACAAATTTGTTTATACAACACCAACGGAGGATAAGGAAATAAGGCGGGCGATGTATTTCAGGAACATTTTTATTCATCCGACAGTCATGTGGCGAACACGGATTTTAAAAAAGAACAACAGTTATCCTGAAATATTTCCACACGCTGAAGACTACGGTCTTTTTTATAAATGGATGGATGCAGATATAAAAACTGCAGTATTACCTGAAGAATTGGTCACCTGCCGGATAAACACAAAAGGATTATCGCTTACAAACCGAAAGGGTCAGTTAAAGAGCAGGCTTAGTGTGATCAGGACATTTGGAAAAAACAGGGTATTGAGAGCTTTGGGAGTGATGAAATTGTGGGCTTTGATGGCGATTCCATACCCCCTCGTTTTTAAAATGAAAAAAATGCTACTTGGTCAAAGTAAAAATTAATGGTAAAAGATAAAAAGATAGGTCATGAAGATTGTACATGTGGTTGAACCTTTTGCATCGGGAATTGCGGTATTTGTAAAATCATTGGTGGATAATATGAAAGATGACTTTCATATTATCATTCATGGTGAACGTGAGTCGGTGATGAAGGCAGTTGACGTCAGGAAATCATTTACCGGTGCAAACGTCCGTTTCATCAGATGGAATCATGCTCAGCGAGAAATCAGTCTGGGTAAGGATCTGCGTGCTTTTTTGGAGTTGTACCGCATACTTAAAGAACTGAAGAGTGATGGTGATGTTGACGCTGTACATCTGCATTCGTCAAAAAGTGGATTCCTGGGCAGACTTGCCTGCAAACTTGCGGATATCGACAATGTTGTTTATACACCTAATGGTGCACCTTTCCTGGTGAGCACAAAAAAAGTAAAGAATTTTTTTTACAGAATTTTTGAAAAGGTTGGAAATCTTTTTGGAGGCAAAGTGGTTTGTTGTTCATTGTCGGAAATGATTGCTTATCGCAAGATTGGCATAGACGCAATCAATATTAATAATGGCGTTTCACTTAAACCAAATGCTCCTCTTCCTGAAATAAGGAAAGAAAAAGGAGTTTTCCAGGTAGTAACCTGTGCGCGGATTACAAACCAGAAAAATCCAGGTTTATTTAACGAGATAGCTAAACAGTTTGAGCACCTGAAGCAGTTCCGTTTCATCTGGATAGGCGACGGAGAGGACCGGGATATATTAACAGCATCTAATATCACTATTACTGGTTGGGTAGCACCGGTTACCTCAAAAAAGCTGATCAGCAATGCTGATGTCTACATTTCAACTTCAAACTTCGAAGGATTATCGTTTTCTGTACTCGAAGCACTGGCGCTAAAAAAACCCGTGTTATTAAAAGATTGTGTTGGAAATAAGGATATGGTAAAAAGCGGGTTGAATGGCGATCTTTTTGATACTGCTGAAGGTGCAGTGATAAAAATTATGCAGTATGCGAATAACCCCGATATGTTGCCATTGATGGGAGAGTATTCGAATGAATTTTGCAGGAAGGATTTCAATATTAACTCAACCAGTCTGATGTACAGGAATCTCTATAACGGCATTTTCAATTATAGCTATCAAAGTTCTTAAATAAACTATGGAAAACGATATGTTGTTAAACGGATTTATGAAAACCGATGCGGAGCTCGGTTTGCAGTCAGAGACTGAAAATCTAGGTGAGATTACTGAGAAGCTTGATGACATACTTCTTTACCTACGGAATGAATTGCAGGGCAAACAAAAAGTTATTGAAAACCAGGCCGCAGAAATCCTTAGAATGCGTGGGGTCATAGAAGAAAAAACAGACCTTGTACAAGCTATGAAGGAACGTGTAGCTGAGATAGAGCAAAAGGCAGAAAGCAATCGTCAGCTTATTAATAAACTGCTTGGGGATATTAGTCATTACCAAAAAGACATTGAGTGGTACAAACGTACCTACGAAAAAAGGAGTCTGTGGGGTGTAATGAAGGAAAAACTTGCGAAGGTTAACCTCCCACCAGAAAAACCTGAATAATGCTGATGAATGAAATTTATACAAAAAAAGACAGATTTTTTCAACGAAGCGATAGAACAGATCCTTTTAATTATAGCGATGGTGATGAGACTGAGAATTATCTTCTCAGGATAATTGAAGAGGCAGCTGACCTATCCATTTCATCTCCGCATTGGAACCAGCATATCATTGATTGGCCAACCAAATATCATTTGTCGCCTCAGCGTGCAGATTTGTTGCGACCGTTCCAACATAGTTTTCAAAATAAATCAGTTCTGGAAATCGGATGTGGCTGTGGAGCTATCACAAGGTTCCTCGGAGAAACAGGCGCGCGGGTCACTGCGTTGGAAGGTAGTGCACGCCGATGCAGAATTACGGCTGCACGTTGCCGTGATCTGGCTAATGTCCATGTTGTTTGTGATAATTTTCAAGAGTTTCATTCAACAGAGAAATATGATCTTATAATTCTGATTGGTGTGCTTGAATATAGCAACATTTTTATAGATGGTGTTCACTCCGCCGTGGAACTGCTGCATATGGCTAAAACCATGCTCAGTCCAAATGGTTCTCTGATAATAGGAATCGAAAATAAACTCGGATTAAAATATTGGGCCGGCGCACCGGAAGACCATGTGGGCAAACCTTTTTTCGGCATTGAAAACAGGTATGACGATCACACCCCGCAAACTTATGGCCGTGTCGAACTTGAAAACCTGCTTCATTCAGCCGGACTTATTCATAGTGAATTTTTATATCCCTTTCCGGATTATAAACTTCCATCAATTATACTAAGAGAAAAATCGATGCAGGCAAATGTGCCTGAACCTTCAAACCTGATTATTCCTGCAACTGATCATCCACAGTTCAAATCATATTATCCAAACTTCGTAACCGACAGAGCCTGGAAAGAAGTTATCAATAACGAACTGACACCTGACATGTCGAATTCATTCCTGGTAGTGGCCTCTACGCATTCACCTGTCGATTTGTTACCGGATGAAACATTCGCTTATATTTATAGCTCTGGCAGGTATCCATCCTATAGAAAGGCAAATACCTTTGTTCAGACAGAAGCCGGAACACGTATTTTGAGAACCCTGATTAATGCAGGTTATCCGGCGCGGGACAATGCTTTGTTGTCACAGGTGATCGAAGATGAAGATTATATTCCCGGATCGATTTATTTCCTGGAATTCCAGGATATCATTTCGAAAACAGGATGGTCAATAGAACAATTGGTTGACTGGTGTGCGCCATATTACAGATTTGCGATGAAGTTAGGTACCCAGTCTGGACGGGTATCTATGATCAATGGTTCATTTCTCGATCTGACTCCCTTTAATATTATTAGAACACCAAATGGAGAACTGAAATACTTTGACCAGGAATGGGTAACAAATGACGAATTGCCACTACGTTATATCATATTCCGTGGGCTATACTTTTGTTTTTCACGTCCTCTGTATTTCATGCCCCCCGCATCAGGAACACCATTAAATGCTTTTGAACTTATAACAAGGATCATCTCTGCTTTTGAGCCGGGCAGTGTTGATGCTTCCGATGAATTCTGCAGACTCGAATACAAGTATTTCGGACCAGTGAGCGTTGATCCTGACTATGTTCCTGTTAACTTCCAGCTCAATCTTTTTGCAGATACACTTTCTCCTTCGGATGAGTTAACCAGTCTACCCATTCCGCAACTTGAAGAAGTAGCTGTTAAATGTTATCTTGGTGTTGAAAAGGAAGAATTTTTAGAAATTAATTCAATCAGTTCAGTACTTGAACTTGTAGAGGAAAGAGTAAGTTATACATTCCGGTTTAGCAGACCCCAGGATTCATTGCGCAACCCGCAATCAAACTTATACCAGAGCTCAAAGTCAAATTCATCAACCAGTGTTCAATCGCGTTCTTTTAATAAGATCAGGATCTGTTTGTCTGACAAACCAGGATTGATAAACTTTTATTCTTACAAGGTAAAAGACAATAAAGGAAATAAACTGGCAACAGGTATTGCAGCTAAGACCAGCCCAATGCAGTTGAGGGATATTATCTCAGTTGAAGGCAAAGGCCATGAACCACATTTTGGATTTATTATGTTTGCCGGAGAACCGTCCCTAGAGATAAGTTTTCCTTCTTACAATTTTGAAGAGCAACAATCATTTCTCGACTTAATTATCGAACTAAGCCGGGCGACTACCAACGAACATGCTGAACTCAGACAATCATTATCCAACCTGCTGTCTATTGAAAAGCATGCTGCTTCCGATGCCCAATATCACGAGCCGGTTAGAAATCAGCTCGCTTCCATGACCCAGCGACTTTCAAAAAATGCAAGGACGGATCTTGAAAAACGTTTGGTGGAAATGGAACTACAGCTGGAAAACCTAAAGTCTGAAATTAAGGATGAACATTCAATGAATGAAACACTTAAAGGACACATTGCCGCCACACGTTCTATGGAAGAAGAAAATGCGCGTCTCCTGAAAACGATAGAATGGTATCAGAATACTTATGAAAAAAGGTCGCTGGCAGGTATCATTAGTACCAGGCTAAAAAGTTTCCTGAAGAGAATTTACCTGAGAATACTGAACTTTCTCCTGGGTACAAGGTTCGTTAGGAACAGGTACGCCATAAATTATATGCTTGAATATACAAGAGATAACGGCTTGCGTAATGCCTTTTCTTCTGTAATCAAAAATATCCGTGAGCACGGTTTCAAAACTTTTACAAGTGCCCGGAGACTAGCCCTCGAAGCCATGAACAGGGCCGCTGCTGCTAAAGCACCAAGGCCGGCAGAACCTTCAATAGAAGAAATCTATCCCCCGGAAAAAATGAAAAAGGACATTCAGGGTTTCCGGCTTAAGCCATTGATCTCTGTTATTATGCCAACTTATAATACCAGTCCGGCTCTTTTAAAATTAGCAATTGACTCGATAAGGAGCCAGGGTTATAGAAACTGGGAACTTTGTATCACGGATGATGGTTCCACTTCTCCGGAAACAAAGGAATATTTGCTCAACTATGAAACTGATTCCCGTATAAAAATAGCATTCCTTGAAAGGAATGTCGGAATTTCCGAAGCATCCAACCATGCAATAAAAATGAGCACAGGTGATTTAGTCGCCTTATTTGATCATGATGATGAACTTACACCTGATGCCTTGTTCTGGGTTTGCCGGGAACTCAATGAATATCCTGATACTGAGATCATCTATTCTGATGAATGCAAGAAAGATGAGAAAGGAGCAACTAGTGATTATTTTCTAAAACCAGACTGGAGCCCGCAACTGCTGCTTAACATGATGTATGTCGGGCACCTTACTGTTTATAAAAAGTCATTTCTTCTTGAAAAGGTTGGTATGTTCAGGTCAGCATTTGATTTTTCGCAGGACTATGATCTTATTTTACGCGCAACAGAAAAAACAACAGCAATAAGGCACATTGCCAGGGTCCTTTATTATTGGAGACAGACGACGGGCTCAGCTGCCCAGGGTGAGAAACCTTATGCAAGGAAAAGTAATCTCAATGCACTGGCAGATGCAATGAAACGTAGGAATATCGATGCAGGAATTATCGGACTTCCAACAGCAAATCGTGTGAGAATGAACCTGGAAGAAAAGCCACTGGTTTCTATTATCATACCTACCGACTCAATTCCTAATCTGGCGGCAACCATTGACAGCATCGCTCAAATAACAAAGTATGCAAATTATGAAATTGTGCCTGTTACGAATTCGGGAGTTATTTCTGAGTTGGCAAACCGATACCAGGATTTGAACCTGAATTATGTGAGATATGATAAGCCATATAATTTTTCAGATAAATGTAATGTCGGGGCCAGCGGTTCAAATGGCCCGGTACTGATTTTTTTAAATGATGATGTGAGGCCATTGCAGGACGACTGGATCGAAAATACTATTGAGTACCTGTTGTTACCAGGAGTTGGAGGAGTATCACCGAAGCTTATTTATGAGGATGACAGCATTCAGTATGCAGGCATGGTAACCGGCGTCAGAAATCTAACCGGGACCTCTTTTCATTGTTATCCTGCAAATTCAACAGCTTATATAAATTTTCCGCAGCTCACCCGTGATGTATCCATTTTATCCGGTGCATGCCTGGCGATGAAAAAAGAACTGTTTTTATCAATCGGCGGCTTTGATGCAATTAATACACCAAGTGCACATTCAGATGTTGATCTGTCATTCAGGATTATTGAAGCGGGGTACAGATGTGTGTACACTCCATATGCCGAACTCAGGCATATAGGGCATCTTTCGCTTAAATCATACGAAGAGAAAAATACAACTCATAAAAAAGATAAGGCTGATATATTCCTGCTGCACAGATGGCCAACCTATGTTGCCTCTGACCCATATTTTCCTTACCCGATGCGTGACCTCCTGTATCATGATTCTCCTGTACCGGTAAAAATCTATCCGGGCCGGCAGAGTGATTACCAGGCTTCAGATAAAGATGTGATACTGGTTTGCCATGACCTAACCCGAAGCGGGGCGCCTATTATGTTGTACAATATATGTACGGTATTATTGAGGCAGGGATATTTTGTGGTGGTGTACTGTGCAAAAGATGGTCCGTTAAAGTCAATGTACAATGAGATTGGAGTTACCGTTTTCATAGACCCGCTTATTCTGACGAATCATCATTCATTTGAAAAGTTTGCGATCAACTTCAATTATATTATCTGTAACACAGTTGTCAACTGGCCTATTGTAAGGCAGATGCAGGATAAAGTTAAAACAGTCTGGTGGCTGCAGGAAGCAAAAGTAATTGACCATTTTATTAACGAGCAGGATTTCATTTCAACGCTGGGTTCAGCTAACAATATTGTTGGAGTTAGTGATTATTCGCTTGGAATGATCAGGAAATATAATAGTAAATACCGCAAGATTTATAACGCATGTTACGATTTTTATGATCCTGCTAAACACGACAAAGATCCTTCGGCCAGGATTAATTTTACAATTGTTGGTTCCATAGAAAGCAGGAAGGGACATGATGTCTTGTTCAAGGCTCTTGGTTTCCTTGAAGAAGAGATACTTGACCGTCTTGCAGTGCGGGTCGTTGGAAGAGTGCTTGATCCCAATTTTGACGCAATGATCCGTCAGCAAATACCCGCTAAAGCGGTTATAACTTTTACCGGTGAAATATCGAATGCAGAAGCCGTCAGATTGGTTGCCGGAGCAGATGTTATTGTGTGTCCTTCCAGGGATGATCCGTTCCCGGTTGTATTGGTAGAAGGCTTTTGCATGTCAAAGACTTGTCTTGTTTCAGATGCGACCGGTTTTGCTGAGTTGATTGAACATGGAGAAAATGGATTTGTATTCGCTTCCGAAGATGCTGAAGAACTTGCCGATATAATGCGAAATATTGTATTGCGTTCTTCTGAATTAGATCCGATCGGTCGAAGTGCCAGGGAAGTTTATTTAAAAGAACTCAGCATACCCGTACTTGAGCAACGACTTTTACCTTATCTCGAGGCCTTAGCCGACCCCACACTGAAACAAACAAGAAAAGGTAAAGTGACTTATAAAAAAACAGGGACAACTTTTCAGACAATCTAGCAATTCATTCATCACCCCAAAACCCAGTATATGAATGATTATCTTTTACAAACAATAAAGGGCCCGGCAAGGGCCAGGTTTATCGTCAATGATGAATTCGAAGGGATTGAACAGGTCTGCAACCGTGAGGCTATTGCCAAAAAATATATCAGGGGCGAAGGGATAGAAATAGGTGCATTACATAAGCCTTTGGCCATTGATACCCGGATGGCGAAAGTGCGGTATTTAGATTATAAAACGATGGAAGAAAACCGGAAAAGATACCCGGAATTGGCAAAAGAAGACATTGTTGAAACAGCTATTATAGACGACGGATTTATACTGAGTTCGCTGCTGCCGGATTCGGTTGACTTTGTGATCGCCAATCACGCGCTTGAACATTCTCCTGATCCCTATGGCACACTCGAAATATGGCTCAGCCGGTTAAAGATAGGGGGAGTTATTTATGTTACAGTTCCTATTGCCGAAAAGTGCTATGATAAAGGAAGACCGCTCACTTCAATGGCACATCTGGCAAATGATCATTATGCTTTTATGAACCTGGATAAAGATGCTATTCTTGAGACAACAGCATCTCATCTCAAAGAGTTTATCGCAATCAGTGGTGCCAATATCCGGACGATGAATAATATTGAACCTGCAGCGCCGGGATTGGATGATAAACTTCATGTTAAGCTCATGCAAAAACTGGTAGTGGCGTTTAATGCTGCTGATACTTATAGTGATATCATTAGCGCACATATTAACTGCATAAACCGGGTCTACGATATTCACTATCACACTTTTTCACCGACCAGCTACGAAAATTTCCTGACGCAATTCTGCGCAGTTAATCTTGCGACCCTGGAAACTGTGATTAAGAATGGCAATGGAGTATGTATAGCCATTATAAGAAAATAAAAAGAATGACTGATCTGAGTTTTTTTATACATGTCTATTATCCTGGTTCATGGAAATTGATAACGGGTAAATGTGGACACCTTTTTAAGGAAGCAACACAAATTATTGTCAGCGCCTGCCACGATGAAGTGATTGAAGAAATCAGGTCATTGACCCCGGAGGTTATTATACTGAAAGTGACAAATAAGGGCAAGGATATAGGAGGGAAGTTAGCTTCGCTATCTTATTACTATAATTTTTGTGAACCAACAACCTATTTTGCTTTCCTCCATGATAAAATCAGTCCACAAACTTTAAATGCCGGTTATTGGTTCGACCAGTTATACGATATATTCAGCATTGAGAAATTTTCAAAAATTGTCTCTTTGTTTGAATCAACAAAAAATATTGGAATTGCAGGTTCAAAGGCCTTTTTGAAAAATGAATATTCAAAGTCAAAAAAAAGGTTTGATACAACAAATGATGAGATTTTGCACGAGCTGTTAGTTGCATATGACCTCAGTCCTGCCACTTACGATTATATCGGTGGTACCATTTTCGTGGCAAGAACCGATGCAATGAACGAATTCTTCAAAAAGTATCGTCCGCTGCAACTTCGTCAGAAACTGGAAGATGGAAATGTGCTGGACCTGGAACATGGCACCTATACCCATTCGTGGGAGCGTCTACTTTGTTTTATTCCACAGGCAGCAGGTTATAAACTTGCAGGTATTTAATAAACTTAATGAATCCCACCAACGATATTATCGCCGTTTACAGAAGGCCGTTTAAAACGGTGATGACCGTTTTACCGGGGGAAATTAATTATTTGCCTCCAGGCGTTATACCATGCCTCCGGCTATCATCCGGAACGGCTGATTCGTTTCGCAATGAATTCGGCCGCATAAATGCATTGACTAAGAATTTCATTATTTGTTGGGATGAAGACTATTTTGATGAAGCTTTGTCTGAACTTCTGGTACATTCATTATTTTCTACCAACTACCAATTTATCAATAACAGGCCGGTGGTAATAATTGGTACCGATATATCGGCGCCAGCTGCAGATTTACTCCAGGAACGGCTGGCAGCTGAAATAACTTTACAAGGCTTTCATGAATTACTTTTATGGCGTAATGATAACACAACAAAAGGCACTGAGCGATTTTCACAGCCGGTTTTTATCAATTCTGTAACCCGGATCGGGGACGATTGGCTGAAAACCAATCTGTTCAGAGATCTAGGTTCTTTGACCAACCATTTTATATTTGATTTTGACATTAAGGCTGAAGCTGTCGAAAAACAACAATTACTTGACAATGCCTGTAAATCTTTTCTTTCAAGTCAGCCCGTAATTGCTAATAGTTTGAATGACTATCTTTCACTGAAGAACAGGGTAGCTCAACTCAGTTCAGATCACCAACAAATAAGTGAACGTTTTTTGGGTGCAGAAAAAACGATTGGGGTTATAAGGTCCAAATATAAAGATGACTATGAGAATCTTTTTAAATGGTATCATAACGAGTATGAGATCCTGCCTCTATGGTATAAAAGATTTGGGCATATCCTTAAGGTCATTTTGGGCAGGCGGTCGTTCAGGTCACTATTTTCTGATGATGTAAAAAAATATAAGAATTGAAATACTGGATACTTACTACTGAATACCCGCCTCTTTTTGGCGGCGGTATCAGTACCTACTGTTTTGAGGCATCCAGGATGCATACCAACTTTGGTGATGAGGTTACTGTATTCATCCCAGACGATAAGGTAGCTGACTATGAATCGAGGACATCTTCAGGTGTCAGGGTTATATCATTTAATTCAAACAGATCCAAACTTGCTAATCATTTGGGCTATGTTCCCAGGCTAAGCTTTGAATTTGCAGCAATCCTTAAACAGATTATCGACATTGAAGGCAAACCCGATTATATTGAAGCACAGGAATATCTTGCTATTGCTTATTACACTTTGCAATTCAAGCTCCTGAAGTATCCATCGTTTGAGGGAATACCTGTGATTCTTGTATTGCATTCTCCGGCGTTTTTATACCTGTATTATAACAGGGAAGGAGTTTATGAGTTTCCCAATTACTGGACCGGTGAACTGGAGATCAGTTGTATAAGGGCAGCAGATCTTATTATAGCCCCCTCGCAATACATAGTAGATGAAATTAAAAAGCATATATCGCTGGATGGGTTAAATGTTAGTGTAATACGAAACCCGTATCAGTTTGAATCCGATAATGCAGTTCAGACATCAAAAGCTGAGTCTCCTGATTTGCCGAAACCCAGTGTTATCAGAAGAGGAAGGATTGTATTCTACGGGAAGTTATCGCCGCAAAAAGGAGTGTTTGAAATGTTTGAATACTTCAAACATTTGTGGGATGCGGGAGAGAGCTATATACTCCATGTTGTTGGGGGAACTGAAAAAGTGTATTATCCTGAAATGAAAACAATGGGGCAATTAATTGAAGACCGTTATGCCTCTTATATTCGTAAAGGCCTGGTAAAGTTCACTGGTAAAGTGTCGCCCGCAGTAAAGGATCTTGTACTGTCCGATGCACATGTGGTTCTGATCCCTAGTCTCAATGATAACCTGCCATATGCAGCAATTGAAGCCATGGGCCTCGGTAAAGTTATCCTTGCCTCTGTACAGGGCGGCCAGGCTGAGTTGATCGCAGACAATGTGAATGGATTTTTATTTGATCATGAGCACCAGGAGACTTTTGCTGAAAAGCTTAAACTGATACTTTCACTTGAAGATAAAAGATTGAATGAAATCGGAATGGAAGCCGCAAGATCTATAAGGGAACAGCTGGCTTATAAACGCATTTACCAGTTGAAATCAGCGTTGCTTTTCGGGCTCGACAAAAATCGAATCAGGCATCAGTTTCCATTTACCAGGCCTTTGGCAATCCCTGATAAATCCTTGCCGGTGAAGACGGCGGGTGGCCTTTTGTCTGTTGTGATCCCTTATTATAACATGGGTGATTTTATTGACGCCTGCATCGCATCTGTCCTTGAAGGCTCTTACACCAACACCGAAATTATCATTGTTGATGACGGAAGTACAGACTATGAAAGTAAAACTGCTTTGGATAAATGGCGCAAACATTCACGTGTTATTGTTGAAACAAAATCAAATGCTGGTCTGGCGCATACGCGTAACTACGGAGCTTCAAAAGCAAAAGGAGAGTATCTTGCCTTTCTTGATGCTGATGATACCGTTGCACCTGAATATTATAGCAAGGCATTGAAAGTGCTGAGTGAATATGAAAACATTAGTTTTGTTGGGTGCTGGGTGCAGTTTTTTGGAACAAAATCGGATATCTGGCCCACCTGGAACCCGGAACCACCTTATATCCTGCTACACAATACGATGAACAGCAGTGCACTTGTCTATAAAAGGGCTGCTTTCCTGGAGGCAGGGACTAATGATAAAAAAGTAGATTATGGCCTGGAAGATTATGGTAGCATTATCAGCCTGTTAAATGCAGGCTACAGGGGAGTTGTGTTGCCAGAGACATTGTTCAACTATCGCATCCGCCCTGATTCAATGTACCGTTCTCTTACACGTTATAAAGCAATGTACTCTCATCAGTATCTTGCCACAACCTATCCCGGCCTTTACCGGCAATATGCAACTGATATATTCAGCCTTATGAACGCAAATGGCCCGTCCTTTGCTTATGATAATCCCTCATTTGGGATCCGTGTCACAAGCACTGTTATAGGTAACAGTGGCATGATTAATAATCTTAAAATGTTTGTTAAAAGAAACCCGGCCTTGAAGAAAGTCCTGTTGCAGGCTAAGGCAATGATGAAATTATAGCAATAAACCCAATATGTTTACAAAACTGATATCAGACTGGAGCCCAAAATCTAACAAGCTGGAACGCCTTTGGCTACTCGCTAAGATTGAATTTAAAATGCGTTATTACGAAAACAGGCTTGGGCTGCTCTGGGCGCTGTTGAAGCCTGTACTTGATATCTGCATTTATTATATCGCCTTCAAAGTAATATTGAATCAGAATATTCCGGCCTTTGCATCTTACCTGTTTACCGGTTTGATCTGCTGGAATTTTTTCCTTGAATCCACTTCCGGAACAGTCCAGATCCTTCAAACAAAAAAGTATCTCTACGAATACAGTAATATGAATAAGATGGAAATTTATATTTCCACGCTGATGAGCAATTCCATTGGCTTCTTTTTCAATTTTGTGATGTTCGTTATTTTTTATAACCTGGTAGAAAAAGACTCCGGCGGATTGTCCTGGAATAATTTATGGATCATTGTTTTATTTATGAACCTGTTTGTTTTGTCGCTTGCATTTTCATTGATCCTTTCAACTATTTATACAGTTGCGAAAGACATAACCCAGATCTGGCAGGTGTTTACAGCCTTTTTATTTTTCCTTTCACCAATATTTTATAAACTCAGTACTTTCAAAGAAGCGCTGCCTTTCTTTGATTATTTGAATCCGATCGCAGGTATTATCATTAATGTGCGACGCGTAATGATGGAAGGCAAGGGTCCTGACCCAGCCCTGCTCGGATTTGATCTCGTATACAGTTTCGCCTTTTTAATTCTTGGCGTTTTTTTATTAAACAAATTGGGAGCTAAAGCAGCTGAAAAGTTATGATGGAACAACATTCATTAGCCATTAAGGCAAGGAACATAAGCAAAACTTTCACAATCGCTGAGGATAGTCATAACACGGTTAAGCACCGGTTATTTAATCTCTTTAATCCGCCACGTTCGAAAAAAGTAGAGGCTATCAAAACAATGGATTTCGATGTGCAGAAAGGAGAGTGTATCGGTCTCATTGGCAGAAATGGCAGCGGTAAATCATCCCTCATTCGTTTGCTTGCAGGTGTATACCCGGTCGATACGGGTACCATTGAAATTTATGGTTCAACCCTACTCATGAACCTGGGTATTGGTATGAGCCACCAGTTGACAGCAAGGGAGAACGTTTATATATCCGGGTCCATCCTTGGCTTAAGAATTAAAGAGATCGACGAAATCTTTGATAAGATTATCGACTTTGCCGAATTGCGTGATTTTGTAGATACTAAGATAAAATACTTTTCATCCGGTATGGTCGCCAGGCTTGGCTTTTCCATTGCAGTTAACGGCGGCGCCGATATCATGTTTCTTGATGAGATTTTTGCCGTGGGTGATATGAAGTTTCAGCAAAAGGCGGTTGCCGTTTTTGAATCAAGCTGGATCAATGGGAAAACAGTCATACTAGTCAGTCACACGCTGGATGTGGTTCAGAAATATTGCCCGAAAACAGCATATATGAAACAAGGCCGGCTAGTATTTTTTGGAGATACGACTCAGGCTATTGAGCACTATATGAACGATAATAAGTGAATATAGTTATGAGTGATGAGTGATGAGTTATGAGTGATGAGTATGAGTGAGTGGTGAGTGGTGAGTGGTGAGTTTGTTGTGAGGGGAAACATTCTGGAATAGTAACTTATCAAATTAGATTTCAGACTTGTTGTTTCCAAATTGATATTACAGTTTTATTGTTTCAGACTTGTTTTTGCAGATTTACTATTCAGACTGAACGGACATGGGGTTTTTAGTTTTTAGATATTCACGGTCTTTGGTGCTAATGATGAAGGCTATAAAAAAGCTAAAGATGATACAACCCATGCTGCGGTCCGGATAGGTCTCTGTGATAAATGATAAAATAAAATCTATAATCACCAATAAGCCGATCAGATCCCTGGACCTGACACAGGATTTTAATGGTAATATTATAAACCCTGTGAGGAAAACAATTAACCCAACTACTCCCATGCTGGCCAGGATATCAAGATAGGTGTTATGCATGTTTTTATTAGTTCTGATTCCAAACTTGAATTCCTTTTCTTTAAAAACATCGAGTAATGCCTGGTCCTTGTCCCCGATAGAAACCCCCATAACAGGGTGGCGTTTCACAACTTCAAAACCGCAGTTCCAGATTGCCAGTCTTATGTTAAGCCCGTTCCATTGCTCAGGCGTAAGTTGCATATTATAATGGCTCTCAACGGCGTCACTTTTGAAATCATAGGTCGGGTACACTAATTCATTAAAACGATTTAAGGTTTTCGGAAATAACTGAACGAATGCTATCCCGCAACAAACCAGCGCCCCGATCATGATAAAACCTGCCTTTCGATTTTTCTTTTTGATGAAGAAATAATAGAGGGCAAAAACGATTGCTGAAGTATATAGAAAAACTATCTCCATCCTGCTTGCAAGCATAAAATGAATTAACATCAGGAATGCGATGCAAAAAATAGCGAGCTTTTTGAAACCTGGTGCGAGGTAATTATTTATAGCCAGATAAGCATAACTAAAGATTGCGACGTTCACCATCAATGCGAAATAAACCGACTGCTTGCCAATCGCATCAGAAAGACTATCATTATAAATAAAGCCGGAATCCCCGGTCCGATTAAATATAATCATTGCAGAAACCAGGCAAACGAGGGCGGCCAGCGTAGTTATTAAAGCATAGACAAAATAGATCCGAACTTTCAACGCATGCCTGATATAAATCAGGCCAAGGGAAATCGGGAAAAGCAACAAGGGTATTCTGACCTGGAGGTATAACCAGGCCCTGTCCTTGTCCCGTGATAAATACAAACTTAAAATCTGCAGAATATAAAACAAGACTATAAATAACAATGCCGGTCTTTGCCTGAGCAGTCTTAATTTTTCAATACCGGTGTTAAAGAATCCGCAGAAGATCACCAGGGATACAATAGCAATATTATTGATCAGGGGAGATCCGGGCAAATAAAACGTGAAAAAGAAAATACCCGTCAGAACAATGAGAGCTGTCTCTTTACCACGACTTGCGATGCCGGCGTTTGGATTGAAAATTTTAGTGGTCATATGATCTGGAATGTACCCGATGCAATAACCATGCAATAACTACAAAGGTTCGCGTGGCGAGCCCTGGAAAGACATTGCTATTAACAGTTTGTTAGGTTTCCATAAATTCCCAGGCACTTATATGGCTGTCAATACTTGCCGCATAATCAATAAGACCCCCATAAAAAGCTGACTGTCCAAGGGTGCTGCTATCGCCCACTATAACCAGTTTTTTTCTCGCCCTTGTCATGGCTACATTCATTCTCCGGATATCACTGAGAAATCCGATTATGTTTTCTGTGTTACTCCTGGTCATACTGATATAAACGATATCTCTTTCCTGTCCCTGGAAACTGTCGATCGTGTTTACAGATATATTGTTTAGGTGTTCAACCAGGATCGGGATCTGGAGAGCCTGCTCTTTTAATATTTCAATTTGTTGTTTATAAGGTGATATCACACCGATAGTGGGAAAGGAATTCCCAGGATAAATATCATTGAGCCTTGTAACAAAGTTTGCAAGATGCCTTAACATAAAATTCGCTTCCTCGGGATTCGTTACGCTTGTACCGGCAGATTTTTCATCGAAACCACATCCGGCCGTGTCGATAAATTGAAAAGGCTGATCTTCGTCAAACAGCAGATGACCTGCTACCGTAATATCTGCCTTAAGTTTATCTTCGTAAAATACTTTTGATGGATAGGACATTATCATTTCATGCATCCGGTATTGAACTTCCAGTAAAGTGACTGCGGCAGGATGCAATGCCACATTTTTTTCCAGCAAAGTTTGTCTCAGGCCACGTTTTGCCGCCTCTTCAGATTTGATGGTGGGAGAGAGTTGATAGTGGTCGCCTGCAAGTACAACTTTCTTAGCCTTGAGTATAGGTATCCAGCAAGCGGGTTCCATAGCCTGTCCGGCTTCATCGATTACAACCGTATTATATCTGAGATGTTTAACGGTATAGTGATTGGTACCGACCAAAGTTGCCGTGATAATTTGTGCCCGGGATACCAGGTCTTCAACAATATATTGTTCGGTTCTTTCAACCGTTTTCATTATGTTCCGGGCTTCATCAAACAGCGCCTTTCGTTGATCCCGTTCTGCTTTGCCAAAATTTCTTTTGTACTTGTGTGCCATGTTGCGAAACTCATTTGCCTGTTTTTTGAGTTTTTTCATTTCCTTCATGCTGCTGTGTGCCTGCATTTTGCTGTCAAGCGTCAATGAAGAAAGACGTTCAGACACACGTGTCGGATTACCTACACGCAACACATTCAGTCCTTCTTCTGCAAGTTTTTCACTTAGCAGATCCACCGCAGTGTTACTCGGCGCTGTAACAAGTATTTGTTCATGATTTAACTGGTACATGGCCTTAATAGCTTGCACGAGCGTTGTGGTTTTACCTGTACCAGGGGGTCCATGAACGATTGCAATTTCGTTCGCATCAATTATCTTCTTAACGGCATTTTGTTGGGATGAATTCAGGGCTGGATAACTGAAGGCAGTTTTGCTCTCTGAAAATGTTGGTTCTTTTTCCCCGGTGAGGATGCGGATCAGGGCGGCATCTTCATTTTTCTCAAATCTTGAAGCTCCCTGCCGGATCGCCTGTTGCATTTCTTCATAGCTGTTATTGTCAAACAACAGGTCTATGCCAAGTTTACCATCTCTTGACCAATCTGGTAACTCATCGGTTCGCAATGAAATTTTCAGGCGGTTACCTCCCTGGTATGTGATCACACCTTCTATATTATATTCAGCCCGGTTGTGGTTGGAAAACAATACAGCTGCAGAGCCGAATCTTAGTTGATGAGGTAATTCCTGGTGAGTTGTGCGCTCAACTTCAACGGTGAGATAATCACCACGGCCGATTTCGGTATCCCTGATTGCTATGGGGAACCAGGCAACACCATTTGCACGTTTTTCGGCTATTGACAACGTTTGAGACTGCCTGCTAAATTGTTGCTGGTCTTCATTTCGCTCAATCTTCAATAACTCTTCCAGCTTTTTAAAGTAATCCATGGCGCAAAAATAACGTTCCGGTCAATGGATGCCAACTCTTACATGACCAGCTACTGCTATACAAAAACATTTCCAATTGCCTGAATTTTAATTATATTGAAGCCGTTAAGGCCCTAATATGGAATCAGTAAATATTAAGAAACTTGCTCAACTTCTCAGCTTGTCCATTTCAACTGTCTCAAAAGCGCTGCGGGACAGCCACGATATTGGAAAAGATACCAAGGAGAAGGTGTTGCAACTGGCCAATGAACTGAATTATCAGCCAAATCCGCATGCCAGCAGTTTAAGAAAACACAAAAGTAAAACGATCGCCGTTATTATACCTGAAATAGCCAATAACTTTTTTGCTCTTGCTATCAATGGAATTGAGTTTGTTGCCCGTGAAAAGGGATATCATGTGCTGATCTATCTTACGCATGAAGATTTTGCAAACGAAATTGCATTCACCCGTCATCTAAACAGTGGAAGGGTGGATGGAGTGTTGATTTCCGTGGCTCATAATGATAAGGATTTTCTCCATCTGCATGATCTGAAGAAAAAAGGTCTGCCCATAATTTTTTTTGATAGGGTATGTGAAGATTTCGATACGGTAAAAGTTACTACCGATGATTATGAAAGTGGACAGCTTGCTACCAGGCACCTGATCGAACAGGGATGTAAGAGGATCGCTCACCTGGCGATTTCAAAGAATCTTTCTATCGGGAACAAAAGATTGCGTGGTTATCTAAAGGCCCTTGGCGATTACAATATCCCTGTTGATGATTCCCTTATCATAGAATGTACAAATGAACATCTCAATGATTTCAATCTGATAAAGGCACTTTTTAATGAGCAACACCCGGATGGTATTTTTGCTTCAGTTGAAAAGTACGCGATAACTACCTACGAAGTTTGCCGTGAACTTAAGCTAAACATACCCAATGATGTGAAAGTTATTGGCTTTTCAAATCTTGAGACAGTTGACTTTCTGAATCCCTCACTATCGACCATCACACAACCCGCCTATGAAATGGGACGCGAAGCAGCAACCATGTTATTTAAGGCGCTGGATAAAAAGATGTTCCAGTTAAAAGACGAAAACATAGTTCTTCATTCCACCCTAATTCAGCGGGAATCCACAAGATAAGTTATAAGTGATGAGCTATGAGTGATGAGTGAGTGATGAGATCGAGTTATTAATGAACTTGTGATCAAATAGCTTGTTTACTTCATTCATAATTCCTAACTCACTCATAACTCATAACTCATAATTCTATAAGGCCCATTTCTTATATCGCTGCAGTGCTTCAATGAAATAATAATCAGCGTAGGTCAAAGGCACATCAATTTCTGAATTGCCGGGTAGATGGCCAACGCTGTGTTCAAGGATAAAACCGCCGTTGGTACCGGGCTTGGCACGGTATGCAGGAGTGGATAACACCTGCAGTATATCGGCGGCCGATGAAACATAGTTCTTGCTTTCCTTGCCGCTGGTGTAACGTGAAAGTTCAAGTAAAGCCGAAGCCATAATAGATGCCGCAGATACATCACGTTTTGCATTTGGAATATCGGGAGCATTGAAGTCCCAATAGGGAACTTTATCCGCAGGAAGATTTGGGTGATTCAACAAAAATTTAGCAATGTTTCTGGCCAGTTTGAGATAAGCAGGATCTTTGGTAAAACGGTACATGACTATATATCCATAAAATCCCCAGACCTGGCCCCTTGCCCAGGCCGATTCTTCAGAGTAACCCTGATGTGTTAATTTTTTGTACACTTCTCCTTTCTCAAGATCATAGTCGATAACATGCCAGGAACTATAATCGGGACGGAACTGGTTTTTCATAGTTGTGTTAGAGTGGTTAACAGCTATCTCATGAAATTTTTTGTCGCCGCCATTCTGAGTAACCCACTCAAGTAACTCCAGGTTCATCATATTATCAATGATAACGGGACATTTAAATTTCTCGCTGCTGTTCCAGCTTTGAATTGCCTTGATTGATGGGCGGTACCTCGTGGCAAGTGATGAAGCGGCTGTAAAGATTACATCTTTATACGCTGGTTCCTTAGTAATGGCATAAGCGGTACCAAAACTGCAATACATCATAAAGCCCAGGTCATGGTTGCCTGTATAGTTTTTTGTAGGTTCCAGCAAGGCCAGTCTTTTAAGCGCCTCGGTGCGAATTGCCAGATCCTTTGTTTCATCATAGATCATCCATAATGTGCCGGGATAGAATCCGCTGCACCACCATTTTGTATTGCTTGTAATCAACTGCTGTTTTGCAGCATTATATGACCTTGGCATTACAGTATCAGGCGTGTTTTTCATCAGCAGCTTGTACTGTTGAGCTGCAAATTGCATGTTTTCATCTATAAGCTGCTTCATTACTTTTTTCGAAGCCTGTGCCATAACGACTACACCTACAAACAGCGCGAATACACTTACAATTAATCTTTTCATTATTCTTTTTATTTCGGATTAGCTACGTATTTGAGTTATGAGTTATGAGTTGTGAGTGGTGAGTGGTAAGTTGAGTTATGAGTGTATGAATTATGGGTGACCCTTTTAATCATTCATCATTCATAACTCAACTTACCACTCACCACTCACCACTTCTTCAGGTCGACATTCGTCTGATTAATTCGACCGGCATGATAATCGGACTCGGATCTATAGCGATTCCGCCCGTACCGTTTTTCAGTATTTTTAATAATTCCTGCACGATGATCTTACCAATCTGGGTAGGGAACTGATCAATGGTAGTAATAGAAGGAGATACAATGGCAGACCGCGGATCGTTTGAATATCCTACTATCTTCAGCTCTTTCGGAACCTGGATGCCAATCTCTTTGGCAAAGCCCAGTGCAGCCAGGGCTGTTACATCATTGGCCGCAAAAATCGCTTCAGGATATGGCTTTTTTGCAAACAACATATGCATAGCCTTACGCGCATTGTCTGCGTTTAGTTCCTGGTAAAAAACCATATCCTTGTCTACAGGTATTTCATGCTGAGCCATGGCTTTTTTAAACCCTGTGTACCTGTCGATATATATACTGCAAACCAATGGACCGGATATATAGGCAATTCTTTTGCATCCCAGTTCAATCAGATGCGAAGTGCCGAGATATGCTCCCCTGAAATCATCACCTTTAATGATACAGCCAGGATAAGGTTTCACCGGTACCCTATCATAAAATATTACAGGGATATCGTTTTTCATCAATATATCGAAATGGCTGAAATCGGAAGTATAAAGCGTACAGGCTACAATTACTGCATCGACCCGGCTTGCATACAGCGTTTCAGTCAGTTCCTTTTCCATTTCCACAGAATCATTAGACTGGCAGATTATCAGATTATACCCATGGCTATGAAGACCATTCTGGATAGTAGTAATAATTTCTGCATGCACAAACATGGAGATTCTTGGAACAATCAGGCCAATTGTATGCGTTTTATTGGTTCGGAGACCGGATGCCATTACATTTCGGCGATAGCCGATCTGCTCTACCATGGCCATCACCTTTGTTCGCGTAGCTTCATGTACATGGGGATGTTTGTTCAGAACACGCGATATAGTTGCAGGCGATAACTGCAGTGCTTCTGCTATATCCTGGATGCCGTTTTTCTTGTCGAGCTTTTTTTTCATTTGCACGTTGTTGACCCGTTGATTTCAGGAATTGTTGCTGAAATCGTTTTCAATTAAAGCATTTTTGTTATATGGGAGCAAGAGGCGAGATCATAACAACACGACGGGACAAGTCTGCAGGCAGCTTGAGTAGGCATAAGCAATTCGTTTTTAGGTTTTAAATACAACGAGTTCAAACTTGGTAAAAAAAGCTGGAAACGTTTTCAGAAATTGTCGATTTATTTACTGAAACGTTTTCGTAGAAAATTATGTCCCAAATAAACCTGCTTTAAATGAATTATGGGTCTTAATACCTAATTTACTTTTTTTAAGTGGTGCTAATCACTGCTCTGCCTTTGGTTAAGGCTCTTTTTTAATTGTCAGATTGCGATCCTGCAACAGGAAGAAATATTTGCTATATGAAACTACGCTGCACTTTACCTGTGTTAGTTCTTGCTTTTTTTTGCCATTTGGGTGTAGTTATAGGTCAAACCGATTATATAGGTGCCGATTTCAAACTACCTCAACATCCAAGGATACTGCTTGCCAAAGATGAGGAAAGTCAAATCAGGAAAACAATCGAGAGTGACAAGACCTGGCAAACCCTGCAGGGAGCAATTATTAATGAGTGCAGGAGACTGATAAATGAACCACCCGTTGAACGTATCCAGATAGGCAGGAGACTCCTCGACAAATCCCGCGAAGCGCTGAGGAGAATATTCATGCTTTCTTACGGTTATCGGATGACCAAAGATCCCGCGATCCTCAAAAGAGCGGAGCAGGAACTGCTTGCTATTTCCGGTTTCAGTGATTGGAATCCCTCACATTTTCTTGATGTGGCTGAAATGACTATGGCCGCAGCTATCGGCTACGACTGGCTATATTCAGATTTGTCAGATCAATCCAAAACAATCATAAAAGAAGCTATTATAAAAAAGGGGATTGAACCGTCACTCGATTCAAAGAATAATTCATTCCTGAGGGCCGAACACAACTGGAACCAGGTTTGTAACGCCGGTATGACTTATGGAGCGATGGCGATTTATGAAGATAATCCTGAACTGGCCCGTAAAATAATTAACAGGGCGCTCGAAACAATCGTTATATCCATGGCTGATTACGGCCCGGATGGTGCTTACCCTGAAGGCTATGGCTATTGGGGATACGGTACCAGTTTTAACGTGATGTTCGTCAGCGCGATTGAAAAACTGTTTGGTAAAGACTTCGGTCTGACAGCTAAACCTGGCTTTTTGAAAACAGCTGGTTTCCTTGAAAACATGACAGGACCTTCCGGTAAACCGTTTAATTTTTCTGACGCAGGAAACGAAGGCGGCTTTCAACCGGCTATGTTTTGGTTTGCGTCTAAACTAAAAGACCCGTCGCTATTATGGGTGGAACGAAGCCGCCTGCAATCAACACCAGCAGCTCAACTTGTACGCGATCGTTTGTTGCCTGGAGCCTTGTTATGGAGCAGCGGTGTAGCCATCAACAATATAAAACCACCAAAAGAAACAATGTGGGTGGGTAAGGGTAAAAATCCTGTTGCGCTAATGCGTACATCCTGGACGGATTCGAATGCAATTTATGTGGGACTCAAGGGTGGATCAGTAAGTGTTAACCATGCCCATATGGATATCGGTTCCTTTGTGATGGAAGCAACCGGGGTCAGATGGGCAATGGATTTTGGTATGCAGAATTATGAATCTCTGGAATCAAAGGGCATCCAGTTATTTGGAAGAACACAGGATGCACAGCGATGGACGGTGTTCCGTTATACTAACCTTGTTCACAATACGCTTGCTATCGACAGTCAGCACCAGCTTGTAAAAGGTTATGCACCCATTGTCAGTTCAGGAACCTCGTCAGAAAATATGAATGCGGTCACGGATATATCAGCAGTATATGAAGGAATGGTTGCGAAATCACTGAGAGGCGTGGCCATTGTTGACAAATCTTATGTTGTAGTGAGAGACGAAATAAAAACAAATGACAGATCAACTAAAGTGCGTTGGACCATGCTCACACCTGCAGATGTGAAGATGATATCCGCAAATTCAGCCGAACTCACGAAGGATGGCAAAAAATTGATTCTGCAGGTTAATACGACGGGTAAGGTAACCATGAAAACCTGGTCCACAGATCCTCCCAATAGCTATGATGCTCCTAACCCCGGAACCATCCTCGTTGGATTTGAAGTTATACTTCCTCCAAACAGCGAAAATGTCCTGGAAGTTACGCTGGCACCGCAAAAGGCAAACAGAACGCCAATAAAGAAATCAGCTGCGCTTGTGTCGTGGAAGTAAGAAGGAAGGATAAGAAGGAAGGATAAGAAGGAAGGATAAGATGGAAGGATAAGATGGAAGAATAGGATGGAAGAATAGGATGGAAGAATAAGAAGGAAGAATAAGATGACAAGATTTATATTAATAAGATCATTTTTTGCTTTACTGGCGATTTTTTTCTTCCGGCAGACTATTGCTCAACTTCCGACAGCGGAAGGTTATAAAGGCATTTGGTTCACTCTTGGCCAGTTTTTCCGGTATGGAGATAAGTATTCGGGTGGACTAGGAACCTATACTTCAAGTCATATCCCCATCGCCATTTATTCGCCGGAAGTAAATAAAACCTTTTTTGTGTATGGTGGTACCACAAAAGCAGATGAAAAACATCTGCTGATCATGGTATCATATTTTGATCATTCAAAAAAGCAGGTGCCCCAACCCGTTATAGTGTATGATAAGATGGGAGTTGATGATCCACATGATAACGCTTCTATTTCCATAGATGAAAAGGGTTTTATCTGGATTTTCGTAAGCGGTCGTAATACCAGCAGACTGGGTTTGTTATTTAAAAGCCGTAAGCCATTTGAGATTGGGGATTTTGAAAAGATTCGTGAGGCTGATATGACTTACCCGCAACCATGGTGGGTTAAGGGCAAGGGCTTTTTTTACCTTTTCACAAAATATACCAATGGAAGGGAACTGTATTGGTCAACAAGTAATGATGGTATATCATGGTCTGAGGATCATAAGCTAGCAGGCATGGGAGGACATTACCAGGTTTCTAACAAATGGCACGATAAAATTGTCACGGCGTTTAACTATCATCCGGGCGGTAATGTAGATAAAAGGACCAATGTCTATTTGCTTCAGACCAGCGATATGGGAAAAACCTGGACTTCGGTCTCCGGTATTGAAATGATGCCACCCCTGACAAACAAAATAAATGAGGCGCTCGTAAAAGACTATGAAAAAGAAGGTAAGCTGGTTTATCTAAATGATATAAACTTTGATGAAAAAGGTAACCCGATAGTCCTGGCAGTGATTAGTAATAATTTTCAACCGGGTCCACCGGGAAATCTTCGCCAATGGGTGGTAATACAGCGGAAGGAAAACAAGTGGGAGATAAACACAGTTTGCCGGTCTTCCCACAATTATGATATGGGGTCTTTATATATCGACGGCAATTCATGGCAAGTCATCGGGCCAACCGAAAAAGGCCCGCAACCAAATGGCACAGGTGGAGAGATGGCAGTTTGGGAGAGCAGGGATAAAGGCTACACCTGGAGAAAGAAACGTATACTAACGTCAAACAGCACACGAAATCATTCTTATGCCCGCCGTCCATCAGTGATGCACCCCGATTTCCAGGCAATCTGGGCAGATGGGAATGCTGATACTATGTCTGTGTCAAAGTTATTTTTTGCTGACTCAAGAGGTTCTGTTTATGAACTGCCTTATGATATGAAATCGCCCTTTCAAAGGCCGGCAATGGTGACCGGAAGAATCAAATAAACTGTATTATATGAGAAAACAACTGCTGCTGATTTCGGTGATTTTTATAAGCGGCTTTTCAATCGCATTCGGGCAGGGCAAAAACCTGCTTAGTGGCAAATACAGCGGCACTGCCTTGAAAAACGTGCTGATTCCATATGCAGACTGGAAGCCATTTCCAAAGATCACCGATAGGGAAGGGTGGTCAAAAGCTGATCAGAAAATGCTGCAGGGATTTCTCGGGCAGGCTGATTCACTTAAAGATTATCAATGGCCATATATCCCGGCTACAAAATCCCTGTTGATTGAGCGGACAGGTGACAGGAATGAATATCAGTCTGTCAGTTTCGAGAAAAGAAATGTGCTCGGTACCCTGCTGATGGCAGAGATCTATGAAAACAAAGGCAGGTTTACAGATGCAATCATCAATGGTGTCTGGTCAATTTGTGAAGAATCCTGGTGGGGTGTCCCTGCCCATCTTCCCCGTGGAAAAGAGTATTCAGGGTTGATGGATGTAACGGTACCTTTTGTGGATTTGTTTGCAGCTGAAACAGGTACTTTCCTGGCATGGGTAGATTATTATATGGGTGATAAACTGGATGCTGTATCGCCACAGATCCGAAAACGAATATACGTCGAAACAAACAAGCGGCTTTTTGAACCACTGATGAATAAACCGCATGGATGGATGACTACCAATGCCAATGGCCGGCCACCAAACAACTGGAATCCCTGGATCTGTTCCAATTGGCTGAACACGGCTTTGCTTGTGGAAAAAGATGAAAATAAACGTACCGCAATGGTTGAAAAAGTATTGAAGGTGCTTGATGAATTTGTAAATCCTTATCCACAAGATGGCGGTTGTGACGAAGGACCAGGCTATTGGGGTGCAGCAGCGGCTTCTCTTTATGATAATATCTCAATGTTGAACCTGGCAAGCAACAATGCATTCAAATATATTTATGATGATGAGAAGATAAAAAACATGGCAAGGTTCATTTACCGGGCCCAGATAGGCGAAGATTATTTCCTGAATTTTGCTGACGCAGATCCGCAGCCCACGATGGCAGCGAGTATGATTTACCGCTTTGGTAAAGACATCAATGATCGTGATATGATGAATTTTGGTGCCTTCTACCGGAAAGATGAAGACAATAAACTAGGAAGGTTTCACTATTTCAGGAACTTCTATTCTTTATTCCTGCAGGATGAATTTCAAAAGGCTGAGCAGCGGCTGCCCCTTCCTGCAGATGTTTGGTTACCCGATATCCAGGTTATGCTGGCAAGAGACAAAGAGGGTAGCGTAGATGGATTTTTTGTTGCTGCAAAAGGCGGGCATAATGACGAGAGCCATAATCACAATGATATCGGGAACTATGTTGTTTATTATAACGGGTTACCGTTGTTGATTGATGTTGGCCGGGGAACTTATACGAGGAAGACATTCAGCGATAAACGTTACGATATCTGGTACAACTGTTCAGACTATCATAATGTTCCAACCATCAATGGTTTCACCCAACCTCCCGGATCTAAGTTCAGGGCTGGAAACGTGAAGTATACCAGTGAAAAAAATGCACCCGCGATAAGTATGGAAATTGCGGCGTCTTACCCCGCAGAAGCAGGTGTCAAATCATGGCAACGTTCGGTACAACTCAACAGGAATAGAAATGTTACTGTATATGATAATCTTATTCTTAACAAAGCCGAAAAACTTAAGCAACACCTGATGACCTGTTATCCGGCAGAGGTCACTAAA
The DNA here is from genome assembly GCF_035489435.1 of Flavitalea sp. Taxonomy (NCBI): domain Bacteria; kingdom Pseudomonadati; phylum Bacteroidota; class Chitinophagia; order Chitinophagales; family Chitinophagaceae; genus Flavitalea; species Flavitalea sp. The sequence continues at coordinate 22,491 of NZ_DATHKG010000154.1, read as the reverse complement.
GGCGGAGAAGTTATTATTCATTTCAAAGACAAGGATGGCAAGCTGAAGGACTTCAAGGTTGTTTATGATGCGAAAAAAATGAATGCAGCGGTAGAAAAAATTCCATTGACTGCAATGGAAGATAAAGGCATCATTGAAAAATGGGGGGATAATATTTATCGTATCAACTTCGAAGTAATAGCACCAAAAACAAAAGACGCGATTAAATTTGTTATAGCGGAAAAAGGTTAAAGACAAGTGGTGAGTGGTAAGTGGTGAGTGGTGAGTTTGAGTGAATCAGTGATGAATGAATAAACTTTCGTCACACCACCCAGAAATCAACACTTACCACTTCTCCACTCAATAACTCCACTCAATAACTCCACTCACCACTCACAACTCAATCCCCATGTTTAATAATATAAAAATAGCTGGTCTCGCTTTTCTCGTCGTTTTACTTGTGTCGGCAGGACCGGCTGATACTGGCAGAGAAAAAAATAAGGAACCATTAAAGGCGATAAGGGTTGCTGACAGCGACCTGGAAATCATCAGGGAAAGAATTATCACGGACCTGCAGCAACCGGCAGTAAACAAAGACGAGGTCGGGACCCTGGTCAAAACGATTCGTGAAGATGGTACCTGGCCGGGTATAAACTATGTTGATACTTCGCGCACAGGTTTTGAGCATAGAATTCACCTTGAAAATATGCTGACACTTGCCCGTGCGACCAGTAAAAAGGGTTCCCCGTTTCTGAACGATGCATTGGCAAAAAAAGCTTTAAGTGCAGCGCTTGATTATTGGCTGAAGAACGATTTCCGGTGTCAGAACTGGTGGTGGAACGAAATGGGCACACCACAGTTAATGATCAACATCCTGATGCTGATGGATACAAATCTTACGGAAATTCAAAAAACTGCGGGTCTTAAAATTGCCAACCGCGCAAACCTCGAAGCTTTTGGTGCGAGGCCGGGTGGTGACCTTTTACCAATTGCCGGCATGTTAGGAAAACAGGCTTTGTTTTCACGTGATGAAGCTGTACTCGAAAGGGTGATCAAGGTTATGGCTTCCGAAATCAAGATTACCACTGATCGCGGCATTAAACCTGATCTGAGTTTTCACCATCGTACAGATAATGTTATATCTACCCTCACATATGGCACAAGCTTCGCTAATTCATTTGCATACTGGGCAGTGAAAATTTCAGGCACCCGTTTCAAATTACCACAGGAAGCAACCAGGCTATTAATCGACTATTTTCTTGATGGAATCTGTAAGTCGATGGTCTATGGAATTTATCCCGACCCTGGCGCGGAAAACCGGGATATGACAAGAATGAATGCATTGAAAGCAGCCAGTAGTGAATTGCCGGAAAACCTCCGGAAAATTTCTGATTATCGTTCCGGGGAACTGGATGAAATTATTAAACTCCGGAAGGGGTTAGTACGTCCTTCACTAAAAAGCGACCGGTTTTTCTGGCATTCGTCTTACCTCGTTCATCAGCGCCCAACCTATTTTGCATCAGTACGGATGCACTCTTCCCGGGCAAATAATATGGAACAACCACATAACGAAGAAGGCCTTAAAATGCATCATTTTGGCGATGGGTCAAACTTTATATCGAGGCGGGGAGATGAATATCTAAATATTTATCCCGTTTGGGACTGGCAAAAGATTCCGGGCACTACCATTCTTCAAAAGGCAGATGTTGCACATTGGAATGAACTGGCCAAAAAAGGGCTCTCAGAATTTTCAGGTGGTATAAGTAATGGCATTTATGGTGTCGCAGCGATAGATCTTACAAGCGTGCATGATCCGTTAAAAGCAAAAAAGGCATGGTTCCTTTTCGATAATGAATATGTTTGCCTTGGAACAAGTATTAACACCGATGCTGATTTACCGGTATACACCACGCTGAATCAGACTCTACTAAAAACCAACGTAATAGTCAGTGATGCCAATGGTAAATCAACCCTGGAAAAAGGTGATCACAATCTTAAAAAAGTTAAATGGGTTCTCCATGACAGCGTTGGCTACCTTTTCCCGGTAGCCGTGGATCTCCATGTAATTAACCACGAAGTTACCGGTAACTGGAGGCAGATCAATCACCAGTCATGGGCCACGTCGGATCCGGTAAAAAAAGAAGTGTTTGCTGCCTGGATCGATCATGGAAAAAAAGCAAAAGATGCGTCTTATATGTATATCGTTGTTCCCAATGCAACTTCGGATATACTTGACAGTTATATGAAGACTGCAGGTATTGAAGTCTTGCTTAACACCAATTTCGCGCAGGCTGTAGCCAACAGGAAGTCAGAAGTCATACAAATGGTTTTCCATGCGCCAGCCGAACTGAGAACAGCCGGGCTTAATTTATCCGTGGACCGGCCTTCTATTGCTATGGTTGATAGAAACGCAATAACGATTGCTGACCCTACTCAGAAACTGGAAAAGATTGTCTTGAGCCTTAACAGGAAATTCAAAGCAAACGGTGAAAATTTCACGGCGACCTGGGAGGAGTCAAAAAAGCTTTCCCGGCTTGAAGTGACATTACCAAAAGCGGGAATGGCAGGAAGCAGTGTTATAATCCCATTTAACAAATAGCATAAAATTAGGATCCCTCAAACAACGAAACTCATTAACGCAGTAATATAACCGTAGTTTTTTTCATCATCGCTTTGCCGCGATAATCCTGGGCCTGGGCCACGGCAACATAGGTTCCGCCCTCCAATTTCTTTCCGTTGAAGATACCGTTCCATCCTTTTGAATAATCCGTGGTACGATAAAGCAATTGTCCATTCCTGCTATAAACCGCCAGATAATTGAATTTACGGATACCAACGGGGAACACTTTCAACAAATCGTTTTTGCCATCGTTGTCTGGCGTAAATGCATTGGGAATATAAAGCTCGGGTCCTGCATAACGTTTTATGAAAATCTCGCTGTATGCTTCACAGCCCTGTTCCGAGATCGAATAAAGTTTATATAGCTGGTCCTTATCCAGTGTTGCCACAGGTTTTTCCGCGGAGGCGTTATCGAGACCGGTAAGGGGACTCCAGTGATATCGTACACCGGTACCGCCATTGGCATTAAGGTGAACAGGTTCATTTTTCGCAACTATGGTGTCAAGTCCTGCGTTAGCATGATTCTCAAAGATCCGGAACTGACGGAATACGGTATCCTTACATCCTTCATTGGTCTGACCAATTAAAGTGAGCGGAAATGAAACTTCAGTTGCATAAGTTCTTGAGTGTTTATCTCCGGCGTTGTACTGGCCGTTTCCAAAATTCCATAGCCATTTTGTTACATTTTGCAATTGAGCCGTTGCCTGGTAGTTTACCAGTGTCCTTACACAGGAATCATTTATGGTTAATGCAATAAAAGGTTTAGGATGCACAAAAAAGCTGGTATCCGTTACTTTGCTTCTACAACCCATGTTACTTTCAGCAAATAGTTTCACATTGTGGATACCGCTGCTGATATGCATCACGGGATTCTTATTATTGATTAAAAAACCATTGTCAAGTTGCCAGTACCAGCGCGATACAAGGTCAGGGGAAGCGGCTGGCATCTGGGACAGATCCTGAAATTTAACCGGTTCATTGTTACATAACGGTGATGAATAACTAAAATTAGCTATTGGCAGATAACGAACAGGAAGTATACGGAGGATAGTATCCGATTCGCAACCAATAGAACTCTTAACCGCCAACCTTACACTCAGGTTCCCGGGACCTTTAGTGGAAAAGGCAGCAGGGGTTTGCCCGTTGTATATTTTCTTGTCAATTTCCCACCACCAGGAATTCAGTGATGAACCGCCGCCCGGTACAGCTGAGTTGTCGATGAGCTGAACAGAAGCCTGGTTTTCACAAATGACGGGCGGGGGCCGGAAAGAAGCCACAGGTTTAGCGCCAACAGATACGAATCCGACCGACTCTTGTGAACAGGTTCGCTCATTTATCACCGTTAGCTTCACGGTATAGTTCCCATAATTGTCAAACTTATAATTAACTCCTTTGCCAGAAACTGTGTCAATATTACCATCGCCAAACTCCCACAGATAATTGCTGTTGCTAAGGTTATCAGAGGTGCTGGTAAAAGTAAAATTATTGTTGCTTAGGCATTGTAACTCGTCGTTCGTGGTAAATGAAACTTCTGGTGAGGGTTGTATCTTTACATTCACAGGGGTGCGCTCGCTTTCACAACCAAATAGTTCCTTTTGAGAAACCCAGAATGTAGTATCCAATGGCGCACCAGTATAAAGAACGGGGTTGCCGAACTTACCGATCCCCCCGGTTCCTTCGCTATACCAGACCAGGTCATTTCCTGGCTCGGGTCTTGTTTTAAAATCATCTGCTGCCTGGTTTTGACAAAATACGATCGTTGGTTCAGGGGCCGGCGGCCTGGGAATTGGTCTTGGTAACACATAAGCAATGGCAGTATCCCTGCAGCCGTAACCAGGATAGGGAACAATATCAACGTGGAACGACCCGGTTGTTGCAGGTGGTGGACTTAAAGTGAGTGATTGTTCATGGCCTATTATCTGCGAAAAATCTTCATTATACCAGGTGTAGGTTTTATAGCCATAGGGCGCATTGAGGATGATTGAATTTGATTCAATGCAATATGGGGCAGTAGCTAATATATTGGAACATCCCGAGCCGACATCGACATATGCATAACCGAAATGTCCACCTAATGTACAATCTGCTGTTTTAAATTCAAGTCTCACTTTTCGATTCGCAAGACCGGCGAACTGGATCGAGACTGGCGACCATTCTTTGTAGAGGACATCGGTCTGATAAGTCGATTTTTTGAAACCGGGTATACCACCGGTTGCAATGTAATCGTAAGAAGCGCAGTTAATCAACTCACCGCTCTCGACATCGTATGCCGTTACAAAAAATCTTGGCTGTGAAACTTCCACGTGATTCGGATCCTGGAAAACCACAGCATAATAATAAGTAAAACTAAATGTATCCACCAGGTTGGGAACCGTAAATGTATAGGATAGCCCCTCCGCCTCGCCACCTGTCAGGTCATTACCAAGTTTCACGGATGATGTGCCACCATAGGGGCATAATATAGGGAAGTTGCCATATTTGTCTTTTATGCCGATTGATGAAGTGGTGATAAGTTCGTGCCTGCCGGGAAGCGGTGCGGAAGGTGCCAGGCTAATTACATTCTTATTACTGTCAAGAGAAGTTTTTCCAACAAAAAAATCCCAACCATCTAATGTGCCCATCTCAAAATCTATATTGGTAGGGCAACCCTGGCCAAATGAGGTGCATAAGTGTAACAGGCAGGCAATAAACAGCTGCAAACGTTTAATGATCATAGAGCCGGGTCGAAGGGTCAGTAATAGAAAGCCACAAAATATAAGTTTTTCTATATTAATGCCAATCGGAGCAGATTAAAATTTCCTGCTGCCAGTCTTTGACAATCTGTTGAAAACTGACTTTTTCGCAGCTCCCTGGCGCCGGTACTTGCCAGATTTCCGTTTTGTTCCAGCTTAAACGAAAACACTTAGTCTCTTTACTCAGCATTTCTCTATCAATATCTTACATATGTATGTTAAGCCGGGATATTTACGAAAACGTTTCAGTAAATAAATGTTCCGTTTATGAAAACGATTCCAGCTTTTTTTATCAAGTTTGAGTTTGCTATATTAAACAAAATCAAAACTGATTGCTTATGCCACAGACTCACCATCTGCGAATAAAGGTCCCTTTATTCGTGTCTTCCATTGTTTTTCTAATCCTTCTTTCCCCTCTTTTTTCACTTGCACAAATGAAATCGATTTCAGGGGTGGTGAAGGATTCATTGGGTGCGCCGATCCCGGACGTTTCTGTGACGGTTTTAAACACCAAAACTGGTACCACAACCAATGCCGAAGGGCGTTACACGCTTAACGCTGCAATAGGTTCAACCCTGGTATTTTCTTCCCTGGGCCATGAAACAACGACGGAAAAAGTAGATGAGCGTAACGAATACAATATCGGTATGCAATCAAAAGTGACGTCAATGACTGATGTAGTGGTGGTCGGTTATGGCAGGCAGAAAAAAGTTAACCTGGTAGGAGCAGTTTCAACCGTAAATGTTGATGAAAAAATTACGGGCAGGGCGCTGCCAAACATTTCGGCGGGGTTAAGCGGCCTGGTACCTGGTCTTTCTGCTGTCCAGAATTCGGGTATGGCTGGCCGCAATAATGCGCAATTGCTGATCCGTGGCCTGGGTACGGTGAACAACAGCGGACCTCTAGTGGTAGTGGATGGTATGCCTGATGTAGACATCAACCGCATCAATATAAATGATGTTGAGTCAGTTTCGGTATTAAAAGATGCGACTTCAGCTTCAGTATACGGTTCACGTGCGGCAAATGGTGTAATCCTGATTACAACCAAGTCGGGCAGGGGGCAGAAAAAGACTTCAATAAACTTTACAACCAACCTGGCACTGGAAGTTCCAACAAAAGGATATCAGTTCATGGCTGATTATCCCCGGGCACTAACCTTACATCAGCGTCGTGCGGCGGTTAATACATTGCAGGGTAACCAGCTTTTTAAGAATGGTACCGTTGATCAGTGGATGGCGCTTGGAATGATCGATCCGCTTCGTTATCCAAATACAGACTGGTGGGACGTGATTATGCAAAACGGATCATTCCAGAACTATAATTTATCTGCAACAGGTGGCAATGATAAATCGAACTTTTTTGCTTCAGTTGGTATGAAAGATGAAGTTGGATTACAGATCAATAATACCTATAAACAATACAACGCCAGGTTCAACTTCGATTATAAGATCCGGAATAATATGAATACCGGCATCAAGTTCAACGGTAACTGGTCTGACATTACCTATGCATTGGAAGAAGGTTTTACCGATCCTGCTCCAACGAATACTGCTGGCTTTGATATGCAGTATGCCATTGCGGGCTTAACACCTTATGACCCGGCTTCAAAAAACTTTGGCGGGGTGATGGCTTATGGTGAAGATCCGCAGGCTTACAACCCATATACCGTATACGTGAACATGCTGACACGCCAGGAAAGGCAGGAGGCAAATGCTATTATGTATTGGGACTGGACTCCGATTGAAGGCCTCACCGCTACTGTTGACTTTGGTCTTAACTATTATAACCAGTTTGGATACAATGCAAACATACCTAACCAGGCTTTTAACTTCCAGACAAACTCATTCGGTAGCCGTGTATACGTGGGTGCAAATGCCGGTATCAGCAACACCACGCTCACAGGATATAAAACTTTGCTGAATGGCCGTCTGAACTATCACAAGACTTTTGGAACCAATCATGATCTTAGTGCATTGTTTGTATATAGTGAAGAGTACTGGTACGATCGGACACAATTCACTTCTAGAAACGATCGCCTGCATCCATCACTTAGTGAAGTTGATGCTGCGCTGACTGGAGTTCAGGGTACTGGTGGTGGTTCTACTACAGAAGGGCTGCAGTCTTATATCGGAAGAATAAACTACACCGCCTTCGGAAAATACCTGTTCGAAGGAAACTTCCGGGTTGATGGTTCTTCCAAGTTTCTGAAGGGTAGTCAGTTTGGTTTGTTTCCTTCAGTTGCATTGGGTTGGAGATTTACAGAAGAAAATTTCATGAAGGAACTTACCAGCAGTTGGCTCAGCAACGGTAAGTTGAGAGTATCTTATGGTACGCTGGGTAATAATAGTGGAGTAGGAAGATATGAGCAACAACAAACGCTCAATGGTAATCATTATATGCTTGGCGGTGCCGTTGCAAGAGGTATTGTAAACAGTAAATTGGTGAATCCATTTCTTACCTGGGAAGAAACCAGTGTTATTAATGCAGGTCTTGAACTTGGATTTCTTAACAACAGGCTGACGGTCGAGGTAGATTACTATGATCGTTTGACCGAAGGCATGAACAGGCCTTCAGAATTCTCCATTTTACTGACTGGTGCCATTAATGCACCAAGAACAAATATCGGTAACATGCGCAATCGTGGTATTGAAACTAATATCACCTGGAAGGAAAATCTCGGAGGTTTCGCATACGGCGTTACACTTAATGCATCTTATAACCAGACCAAGCTTGAAGAGTGGAATGAGTTCATAGGCAGGGGCGCACAGAACTCCGGTAATAATATTTTTATCGGCCTGCCTTATAACTTCCTTTATACTTATGAGGATATCGGCGTCGCCCAAACCTGGGAAGATGTTTATAAAAATACACCACAGGGAATTCAGCCGGGTGATCTGATCCGGAAAGATCTTAACGGCGATGGCCGTATCGATGCAAATGATATGAAAGCGGTACCTGAATTTCAAAAAGACAGGCCAACCACATTTGCTTCTTTGAATGGATTTGTTTCTTATAAGGGAGTTGACTTTGCCTTCATCCTTCAGGGTGCAACCGGAAGAAAAGATTTCTGGATCAACGCGTTCAACAACCCGAATTTCGGAGCTTCCCGATATGCATCTACCTGGGAACATTGGAACAATCCATGGAACCTGGAAAACCGGGGAGGTGAGTGGCCAAGACTCGGTGGAAGTGGTAATAACACTACCACTACTACTTTCTGGCTGGATGATATGAGTTATATCCGTTTAAAAAACATTCAGCTTGGTTATAATATTCCTGCTTCAATAACAAGAAGAGCACATATTACTAATCTCCGGATAGCAGGTTCGATGGAAAACCTTCTCACTTTTACAAAATTCCGCGGACTTGATCCAGAAAAAGCCGGAAACAATAACAACATGTATCCGATTAACAAAGCTTATTCTCTTTCAATCCAACTTGTATTCTAAAAGCTGCCATCATGAAAAAAATGAAAATAATAACAAACGCTTTTCTTATTACCGCATGCGGATTAGGTGTGTTACTCATCGGTTCATGTCGTAAGAACCTGCTGGACCAGGCACCGACAACAGAGGTGGCAGTATCAGATTTCTGGCTTACAGAGGCAGATGCACAGGCAGCTTTGAACGGACTTTATGCCGCGGTAAGACCATGTTTTGACCGTGACTATTATATGGATGGACATGGCGAATATACACGCGTCCGTGGTACCAGTACTACCAGTGGCAATCTCAGGCTTGGAGATGCATATAACGGAGCGAACTATGATCCTTCAGGTTATGGAGGTTCTTTCGACAAGATGTACCGTTTCCTGTATGGAGCTGTTAACCGTGCTAACTATGTTATCACTAATGCCCAGAAGATGCAGTCCGAAGGTACCGGTTCAGCTGCAAACATGGAGCTGATAATGGGCGAAGCACGTTTACTGAGGGGCCTGTCTTATTTCAAACTGATCTCCATGTGGGGTGATGTTCCCTACTTTACAAAGGTTGCAGAATCTAACGATGATGTAGCACTGCTTCCAAGGTTGCCAATTAAACAGGTCAGAGATTCTATACTCGCCGACTACGCTTATGCGTTCGAAAAACTTCCTGCCAAAGCTTCAACCCTGGGAAGATCTTCCAAATCGGCCGTACTGGCGCTCAGAGGAAAATTAAACCTTTATTGGGCAAGCTGGAAAAAGAATGGCTGGCCCGAGCTGGAAGGTTTCGCACAAAATGCTGCCGAAGCTACTGCCGCTTTCACGGCTGCAGCAGTCGACTTCAAATCTGTGATAAATGATTATGGACACACGCTTTATTTGAATGGTGATCCCGGTGAAATTGATTCACTGGGCGCTGCGGAAAAATTACCAAATTATTATCACCTGTTTACGCCAAAGGCGAATGGTAATCCTGAGATGGTAATGGTATTTACACACGGCGGTATCGGCACTGACCAGGGCGAAGAACTGATGCGTGACTTTTCAGGTCGCTCACACGAAGGTTCACAGTGCTGGGTTGCGCCGAGATATGAGATTGCAGACAGGTACCAGTTGACAACAACCGGTGATTTTGCACCAAAACTTGTTCAGCTGAATCCAACAACAAATACAGCTGCAAGAACAACATTAAATTCTTCGGTTAACCCTAACAGTTACAGGAGCAGGGATTACCGGATGAAATCTACTATCCAGTGGGATTATGAAACCAGCATTGGTATGATTTCACTTGCCTCTACAGGATGGACTCCATTTATCTATCAGACCTGGGCCGCCAAGGTTGTGATTGGCGGTGTCACCTATACCACTTATAACACAGATGGTGTCAATTCAGGATATGTGTTCAGGAAATTTGTCCGCAATTACGCGGGGCAAGGCAGAAGTGAGGGTGATTTTGCCTGGCCAGTGGTTCGCCTTGCTGATGTGTATCTGATGTATGCCGAAGCCACCAACGAAGTATCAGGTCCTCAACCAGATGCAATTGCTTTAGTGAACCAGGTACGTCATCGTGGTAATCTGCCACCACTTGGTGCTGCAAAGACTGCAGGTAAAGCTGCTTTTTTCGATGCGATTGAGCAGGAAAGAATTGTCGAACTGGCTGCAGAGGGTCAAAGAGGTTATGATCTTCGTAGATGGAGAGCAATTGAAAGAGTTTGGGGTGGACCAGGCAGCGCTGGAATTTGGCGCCAGGATACCTGGGGTGCGAATCAGCAACGTTATTATCAAAACACTTCTGATATCACTTATTCTCAAAATTATATTTTCAGAATACCTGAAAGTGAACGGAACCGCAATCCTAATCTCACTCAAAACATTCCGTGGAGATAATCATACTGACCATCTGAAAAATTAAAAATCATGAAACACAAATTAAAAATAAAAAATACCAGCCTGTTGTTATCAGCACTATTGATGCTGACAGTTTGGACTTCCTGTAAAAAAGACCAGCCGATTGATGAAGATGGCCTGCTCATCACAACAAGATCCGAATGTTATGTTAGTAATTTCGAATTGCTTGGTGCTGACTTCGTAACAGTTCGAACTAAAACAGCAGCCATTGATACACTGGCCCAAACAATAAGGGTGGAAGTACAATACGGTACTGATCTTAAGAATCTTTATCCGCAGTTCACCCTGATCACAGATGCAAAACTGGATCCGAAAATTCCCGGGAAAGTAGATTTTTCTGACCTGGCTAATCCAAAAATCTGGACCGTCATAAGCGGAAACCGCCAGGTAAAAAAGCCTTATACTGTTTATATAACTGTTCAACCCAAATAGTAGTTCACCAATTAAAATCGACGCGATGTTACGCAAATCAATATATTCAAAGTATTCGGCTTTTATGATTGCAGCAATGTTGATCCTGGCCGGTTGTAAAAAGCAAACCTATGAACTACCCGTTGCAAAAGACGTACTTCAGAATGATGCGCTCAAAAGAACACTGGGTCCTAACATTGTCGGGGATACGATTAATTTCGCCTATGCAATGGCTATTAAGCCTGAACAGGGTAAACTTGCTTCGGCACAGGTAGAAGCAACCATTGCCGGGGCTACAGGAACAAACCTGGAAAATAGATCCTTCTACACCAGTAATAGTGGGGCTGACGTGGGTGTAGTTGTGGGATCAGCTGCCGTTACCACTGGCAATACCACTACGGTCACCTTTAACAAGGATACCTCGGCCGCCACACTTCGGTATTACTATAAGATACCGCCTGAAGCAAAAGGCCAGACTGTTTCCTTTAAATTCAGTGTTACCAGTAGTAATGGTCAGACGGCAACATATAATCTTGGTCCTTACACCATTTCAAAAATGGATAAGGTCAATTACCTGAAAGTAAGCAACAACAATGTGGCTTATATCTCTATTGAAAATATGGCTGTATATAATAGTGTCAATGCAGCTGCAAATGCCGGCAAAATCGATCTTGTTTACTTGTTCAGGAATACCACTACCAGCGCTTTCAACCATGCTTTGGTTTCACCCGGTGCCGATCCGGCCTATCTTCCTGGTGTTACCTTGCCTGTCGGGGTAAACCGCAGCACAAAAATGCGTAAGGTGTTCAATCTTCAGGATAATCAGCTCGCTCCGAATCTCCAATTCGGAATTTATATCGACGACAGGGATTTCCAGGAGATAAACCTGGCTGATTCGCCAAATTTTGCTATCAACCTGAGAGCTGAAGCGGGTGTATGGGTGGAAACAGCCGATGGTAAATACCGTGCTTATGTATTTCTCAATTCAGTAAACGCAGCTGGCACAGCCGAAATCAGTATTAAAAGATATGCGCTTTAATTCCGGTATAATCCCGACCAGATCCGGCATATGATTATCGCGTCGTAATTTATTATCTTTCCAGGCGCGTTATGAATTTCTTTCTATTCGTAAAGCGGTAAAGAGGCTCTTCACGACTCCATTTACCGCTTTATGATTTTCTCAAAGAATTATCAATTATATATGAACAAAGCGATTGCCATTTGCCTTTTGTTTTTCATTTTTAACCTATGCACAATATCCGGCTCTGCTCAGGCTTTTATACATCCGGGCATCGATCAGAATTCAAATGATCTTGCTTTGATGAAGAAAAAGGTCCAGGCAGGAGAGGAGCCTTACAAGAGTGCATTTAACCGATTGAAAACAGCAACTGATACTGTTTTTAAAGTCAATCCACATACGCATGTATTACGCGGGCCCTATGGCAAACCAAACATCGGCGGTGATGACCTGTCAAGAAGCGCGTCCATGGCATACAACTATGCTTTGATGTGGTATCTTACAAGTGATAAAAAATATGCACAGAAAGCCATTGAGATCCTGAATGCCTGGTCACCGGTATTATGGGATTTTGATTACAATGATGCCAAGCTGCTGGCAGCCTGGACGGGTCACCAACTATGTAACGCTGCTGAAATACTAAGATATACTGATGCTGGCTGGGAACAAAAGGATGTTGATAGTTTCACTAATATGCTGTTGACAGCTTACTATCCTTTGTTCCGTTTTTATTATCCGCAGGCCAATGGTAACTGGGATGGGGCAATCATTCATTCTATCCTTGCTATTTCCATTTTTACAGACAACCGGAAGATGTTTAATAACGCCATCGAGCATTACCTCTACGGCCCGGTAAACGGAAGTGTTTTTAAATATGTTTATCCAAGCGGTCAATGCCAGGAAAGCACCCGCGATCAGGGGCATGTCCAACTAGGTTTGGGAGAATTTGCAGGAGCAGCCCAAATCGCATATACACAGGGTAAAGACCTCTTGTCTGCGGGAGATAATCGCCTTGCCCTCGGATACGAATACACAGCCAGGTTCCTGATGGGTGAAAAACCTCATTCATATGGACCGATTTCTGAAAGAGCGAAGGCCCTTCGTGATGATTACGAATATGTATACCGTCATTATACAGCCAGGGGCATCGATATGCCATATACCAAAATGGCTGCTGATTCTGCTAGATCCCGCAGTTCCAGGAGCATTCTTACAGCAGTAAGAAGCGACTATGGGAATAAGACTACAAATCAGTTGCAGTTGAAACCGGTGGGTATAGGTTATATAGCCGGTGCACAGGTTTATAAACCTGGGACTGTAAAACAGGATGCAATCATCGTGCATCCCGGCGAATCTGTGCAGGCTGCCCTGAACCAGTCTGCAGGCACCGGGAAATGGGTATTGTTAAAAACGGGTATTCATAAATTACCAGCTACCCTGAAACTGCCTTCAGGAATTACCCTGGCCGGAGAGGGAATTGAAACAATTGTCTTTCTCGATCCTTCCGCCGAAGGAATGCGTGATGCGATGGTTAACGATCACTATGATATGCATGATGTTACCATCCGGGATTTGAAAATCGAGGGATCCAACCGCACGGAAGTACACAGTGACCCAAACAGTACAAGATCTTACCGGGGCAATTACAACCGCGGAGGTATCATACTGCGTGCATTGAAAGAGGGTCATATGAAAAATATAAACCTGGTAAATGTGAGCTTGCTTAATTGCACATACAACGGGCTATTCATAAGTGGCGCAAGCAATGTTAACATTCAAGCCTGCGATCTGTCTGAAAATGGCGGCAATGCCGTACCTGGTCCTAAATTGCAACATAATATATTACTTACGCACTGCGACAAGGTAACGGTAACGAATAGTCGCCTTGGCACTTCTCCTTTTGGCAGCGGCATTTCGCTTGCACATAGTAAAGAGGTTAATATCAGCAACAATGAAATTGCGCGTAATGCGTACTATGGGGTTCAGATTGCCGAAAGCAGTGACATAGCGGTCTCAGGGAATTTGATCGAAGGCAATGACCGCAGTGGTATTATGGTAGAATTTTTATCAAAGGGTTCTTCCGGTATAACGGTCAGCAATAACCGAATACAGTTCAATGGTGCTTATGGCCTGGAAGCATATTCATCAAAGGAGCTAAAAAATAACGCAAATACCTATACTCAAAATAAAGATGGGGAAGCGCAGGTTAAGAGTGGGCGAGTAATCGTAATGGAATAGTTCAAGAGAATTATGAATTATGAGTTATGAGTTATGAGTGAGTTATGAGTTATGAGTTATGAGTGGATTGTGAGCATGCACACCACTGACTTGGTTTCCAAACTGCTTTAGAATTATTTGTGTAATAGATCATTAAATTTATTTATTTATTTATTGACAGTCGATGAGGCCGCGAATATGAGGCTGTTGGCCTGCAGGATTTCATCGTTGTTGATGGTGTGTCCCATATTTTCATAAACTTTAAGGCTAACTGAGGCGTTCATTTCGCTCAGAATATTAGCTGTGGCATTCACGCGTTCTACGGGCACATGTGGATCGGGATTGCTGGTGCCGATAAACACCGGTGTTTTAGCAAAATCACCTTTATAGATACTACGATCAATTTTATCGCCTATCAGTCCACCGGTAAAAGCAACGACTCCTCCATATTTTGTGGCATTCTGCGCTACGTATTCGAGGGTAAGACAGGCGCCCTGAGAAAACCCGAGAAAATATATAGATGATTCTGGTATGCCAGCCGCTACTATCTCTTTTACTGTTTCTTTGATCATTGAAAGCGCTGAACTCAACCAGGGTTCATTGAGAGATTTAGGTGCAAGGAAAGATTGCGGGTACCAGGTGTTATTGGTTGCTTCAGGTGCCAGCAATGCAAAATCTGATACTGCCAGGTATTTTGCGAGACCAAGTATATCATTTGCGTCTGCCCCGCGGCCATGGATCATGATTAGGGCTTTTTTTGCTTCTGACAATTTTTTGCCACCTGTTAATATTTTTTTTGTGTGCATTTTGAATTTTTGAATTTGTTGATCAGTGTTCTGATTGATTGATGTTATGTTTGTTGATGTTATGTTTGTTGATCGGTGTTCTGATTGATCGATGTTGTATTTGTTGATATTGTGTTTGTTGATCGGTGTTCTGATTGATTGATGTTATGTTTGTTGATCAGAGTTCTGATTGATCAATGTTATGGTTGTTGATCAGAGTTCTGATGATTGATATTATGTTTATAGACCGGTGTTCTGATAAATTGATTTTATGGTTGTTGATCTTATGGTTGTCGGGGTTTCGGCAACTGACTCGATACTGATTCTTTTATCTGTATAATGCCGGATTAAAATTTACCGGTGGCAGTGCGGCTTCTATAGCAAGTCGGTCACTTTCAAATTGAGCAGGCAACTTTAGATTCAGTCCAAGTTCCTGTTCAGGTTCATCTGTGAGGAAACCAGGGCCTGCCGTGGCAATCTCGAAAAGTACTCCACCCGGTTCGCGAAAATAAATGGATGAGAAATAGTTTCGGTCCTTCACCGGTGTTACTTCAATGTTTCGGTTTACCAGGCGTTCCCTTACTGCTGCCTGTGTTTGCAGATCAGGAGTACTGAAAGCCACATGATCTACTGTTCCACTGCCTTTCAGGCCCTTTAGTGATTCAGGTGAACAGAGTACGTCCACATAGTTACCAGGATGATCGGTTGCTGCAAAGCGGAAACGGTTGCCTTCCTGTGACAGCAGTTCGTGGTCCAGTTCTTCGAGTATAGCAGCTGTTCTTTCATAGCCCTCATGCCAGATCTCGACGTTGTAAAATCCCTTAAGACTATGTTCAACAGGTATGTTTCCATTTGCATAACCTTGCCTCGTGTCGCGGTCGTTGAAAATCAGTTCCAGGCCAAGACCATCACCATCTTCCAGGTATATTACTACCTCAGAACGGAAACGCTCACTGGGTGGCTTATGCGCGATTTTGAAACGATCAAGTCTTTCCTGCCAGAAGCTTATTGAATCAATGCCGACGGAAAATGTTGTGGTATTCAACATACCTTTGCCATGCCTGCCCCCTGTCAGTCCCTGGTAAGGAAAAAATGTTAGTATAGTTCCCGGAGATCCATGGCTGTTGCCATAATAAAAATGATACACCTGCCGGGCATCGAAATTGACCGTTTTTTTAACCATCCGCAATCCAAGGATACCAGCATAGAAATCTATGTTTTTTGCAGCATCAGAGGCAATTGCCGTTACATGATGGATACCGGCCACTAGTTTTTCCATTGATTGAGTTTTATAGATGATGTTACTTTTATTAAGCTATACTCCAAAAGTCCTATACCCTAAAAGTCCACTTCTTACAATGCAGGTAGCATCTGCGCAATTTTTTCCCTTGCACTTTCGTATTGTTTTGGCAAACGAAGACCCGAACCGAGTTGATCAAGTGGCTCATCGATGGTGAATCCCGGGTTATCAGTGGCGATTTCAAACAAAACCCCACCCGGTTCCCGGAAATAAAGTGAAAAGAAATAATCGCGATCGATCTTCGGTGTGATTCCAAGTCCCTTTGAAAGTACTTTCTCGCGATATTGCATCAGGATCTCATCATTTTCAACCCGGAAGGCGATGTGGTGATTTGTTCCACCCGCATTTATGCCTGCTGGTTCAGACGGTGATGCATAGAGGTCAACGATTGAGGCATTTTTTACGGCATCAGTTATATAGCGATACCTGTTGCCTTCCTGCGATAATAAGGTATAACCAAGTATATCAGTTAATATTTCCGCGGTAGGTTCGATACGCTGAAGTGTTAAAACCACATTGTGAAAACCTTTGGTAGCCACATTTGCTTTTACTTCATTTGATTGCCATGGTGTACGATCATCGTTCTCTTTTGGAACAACTAATCTAAGCTTCAAACCATCAGGATCACGAAAAGGCAAAAACTGCTCGCCAAAACTTTCTTCCAGTGGATCGGTTTTTACTTTGAACTGTTTAAACCTGTCCTGCCAGAATTCGAGACTGCCGGCGGGAACAGAATAACCGATGTCAGTAGCCATCCCGGTACCGGCGCGTCCCTGGCGTATACCTTCCCAGGGGAAAAAGGTAAGAATTGTTCCCGGTGTTCCATTTTCGTTTCCAAAATAAAAATGATAGGTACCCGGATCATCAAAATTCACGGTTTTTTTAACGAGCCTTAAGCCCATCACTTCAGTGTAAAAATCAAAATTTCTTTTTGCATTACCCGCAATCGCTGTTATGTGGTGCAAGCCTTTTATCCTTGTGTTCATATCTTTATTTTTTACTCCACAAATATCAGATTACCCAAAGACCTGTCCATTGAACTGGATTAAGAAATATTGAAATAATAAACATGAATGATGCAGTGGTCAACCTCTTGCCAGCTTGGTACGGATCTTACTGAGAAATTCAGGGGATATGCCGAGATAAGAGGCTATATAATGCTGTGCAACCCGTTGAGGGATGTCCGGATAATGTTTTAGAAAATCCAGGTATCGTTCCTGGGCCGGCCATGCTATTGTTTGAAAAAGCCTGTTTTGCACAACCGTCAAATGCCGCTGGATCAGGATCCTGAAAAAGCGTTCGAAAGCAGGCACTTGTTGTAAGAGTAGTTCTTTTGTTCCAGGATTTAAAACAAGGACTTCGCAATCTTCCAGGGTTTCAATGAACATATTTGAAGGCTGATGTTCATGAAAACTGGTAACATCACTAACCCACCAATCCTCAACGGCAAACTGCATAGTTAATTCAAACCCGTTTTCATCAATATAGTAGCTCCGTATACATCCTTTATTTATGTAAGCTTCAAAATTGCAGATGTCACCTTCCTGCAAAAGCATCGTTTTTTTGGGATAAGATTTTGCCTGAAGCAAAGTATTGAAAACCTCGAGTTCGGCATTGGAGAACGAGGCACACCTGGAGACATGAGCATTGATCTTATCAAACATATTTAAAGATAAGATTCGTTTCTAATACAAGGCTTGCGTTGAAGCAAATCAAATGATACTGTGTTTGAAATACTGTCTTCATCTCAGCTCATTATTTTTGAATTTCACAGATATTTTTTCTTCTTCCAGGTCAAGGAGCTCATGTTGTTTGCGAATCAGCTCTTCATCTACCTCGATTTATTTACTGATATCAGCCATCCATAAGCGCTGTTTTTCTATCTGCCAGTGACAGGAAACTGTGAAATTCTTAATTGAGTACATCCATATGGGACAAGTATAATTTCTTCCTCATTTTTCTCCGGTTCAAGTCCGTGTATCATGCTGTAAGGAATCGGGCCCGTCATCTCATTATATAACTGCCATGAATCAATTCGCCGGGCTTTTGTTTTTATGATTATGGGAGCATTTTCAAGGTTCCACGGAAATGAAGCCAGGTTTTCCTTTACATCTACGATAAAAGCTTCATCCATTTTTTTCATCGCAGGTGCGGGTAAGCCATAGTTCCAGTTTGTAGTCGGACGCACTTCATAATAATAGCGGCCATATTCTATCGGATCCTTATCATTCACTACCGGGCGGGTTTCTTCACCCATTTTTAAAGCATAAACCAACGGACCTCTTTCAATGGATCTAGAGTTTTCATACCAGGTATTAGAATAAAGATGCATGGGTAATTTCAAATCAATCACATCTCCTGTTTTCCATAATGTATCGATAACGATAACCTGGTTGCCTTTGACTTTTTTCCATTCCTTTCCATTCAAAGTCAGTGACGCTTCCGTGCACCAGGATGGAATTCTCAAATGAAAAGGAAACTGAATTGAATTGGTTTTCTTCGGCAGATTTATAGTGAATTTTATATTATCACGAAACGGGTAGCCGGTTTCTTCTTTTATCGAAACTTCGGTGCCTTTGCCAACTACAGTTGTTAAAACCGAAGGTGCAAAAACCAGGGCAGCAACTCCGTGGTCAGCTGTAGTATACCAAAGGTTTTGCACAAATTTAGGCCAACCCTGGTGCATATTAGATGTGCAGCAGGGATAACCCGAAAGCAAACCATAACAAAGATCTGTGCCGCTGTGGTTCACGTCAAAATTGCGTGTATGACGGCTTATCATAACCTGGTTCGCCTGTTGAAAATACTGGCGGCCCATATAATCGTCTGAAGTTTGTGCCGGTAGCGCATTAAATGCAATTTTCTCAAGCTGATCTGCATAAGTGATGTCACCGGTAATTTGTAATGCTGTCTCCAGTGAAAACATCATCTCGACGGCACTGCAAAGTTCCGATCCCTGGGTTGGATTGTTGCCGTGCAAAGCTTCATCGCCACCATAAAGCCCATGTGCCATGCCGTTATATTTTATCAGATCGCGAAGCCCTTTTTTTGCAGCATCGGGATATCGTAGTTCCGGATGTTGCTGATAATAAACGAGCGGTTCTTTAAAACCCTGGGCAAGATTCACGCAATGTATACTTCCCGTACGGGCGAGTAAATCTGTATTGAGAAATGCATCGGTATAATCAAAAGTTTGTTTATGAATCAATTCACCAAGATCAAGTAGAAATTTGTCACCCGTAATATTATAAAGCCAGTATACTACCATTAAATTATCGCCACCACGATACCTGGCCCAGAACGACCAGTGATCAAGCGGTTTGGAAGGCAATTCTTTCAACTGGTAACGGAAATAATTCGTGAGCAGGCTAATAACCCGTTTGTCGCCTGTTGCTGAATAATATTGCTTTAACACTTTCAGCATTACCATCTTCGGCCACCAGTCATGACTGTTATTTCTTTGCAAACCCCTTTCCCGGGGATAGTCTTTCGATGGCCCGAAATAACCATCCGGTTGCTGGCTTTTGATTGTCCATTCTATCCAGGGCCTTACCTTATTGATAAGTTCTTTGTCATTTAGAATATATGCCAGTGGCAATAAGCCATCGATCCAATAAGGTCCGCGTTCCCATTGATCCCCATCGCCACCTAGCCATCCATTCCGTTTATTCATTACCAGCGGGTATAAAGTATCGAGGTTACCGGTTGCGCCGGTTTTTTGTCGCAAAAGCATTTCAAGCAACCAACCTTCGGGTTTTATGGCACCGATGGGAAGTTCGCTGTAAGCATTTTTACGAAGCGGTGCACGATTTACGTCCAGGGCGGGATTCAATTGTTGACTGATTCCAGCTTCGCCTGAAAGCAATAACACTAAAGCCAGTATTAATTTACAATTCATAATGAATGAAAGATGTCGTTTGGTAGGTTTCAAATATAACCATTATGATCAAATGGCATGAAGCGTATGGAATAAGTGCCGGTTTGCATCTATGCTGATGGCTTTTACCATCAAAACCATAATCCAACACTTTATCTATGCAGAAAACACTGATTATCTCTTGTTTATTAACCTTGTTTTCTATTAGTTCTTTCTCCCAGGTCAATGCCGTTGATAAAAATACCGTCAACGATTATTTTCAGAATCAGCAATTTGAAGAAGCAATTGCCTACCTGAAACCTTTGTTTAATCATGACACAACCGGCCAGCTCGTTAATACCTACCTGGGCTATTCTTATTTTATGCAGGAAGAATATCCCCAGGCCAGGCGCCATTACGAACTGCTTCACAGATTCGATTCGAATAGTATTACCGCTAACCAATACCTGGCAATAATAAATTACGGCACCGAAGCCGATAAATCGCTTAACTTTTATCAGCGTCTACGCCAGCTTGAGCCAAAGAAAGCTTCTCATAACCGTCGCTTAGGTGAATTATGGGCAAGAAAAAACAACAATGATTCTGCACGTTTTTATTTTGAAGCTGCTTACGCAATGGCCCCCGCTGATTACAAAAATGTAGCAGGGCTCGCGGGATTATTAATTGTTACAAAAGAATATAAGCTGGCAGACAGCATTCTTGATATTGGTTTGAGAGCGGATTCAATGAATGATTCATATTTACGACTCAGGGTTAAATCTGCGTACGAAGTATCCCGGTTCGAAGAGGCAGTTGATCCCGGTGAAAAATTGCTAAGCCTGGGTGAGAATTCAATTACAACAATCACACATTTAATTTTCTGCTATTATAATCTTAACAGGTTCCAGGATTGCATCAGGGTTTGCGAATACACAGAAAAAGAAGAAATCGTTACGGAATCAATCTATTATTTCAAGGCAAGATCCTATGCTAAACTGCTTGATTTTGAAAAAAGCAATCAATTGCTAAAAATCTGCCTGAACTCTGCTATTTCAAAAACAGCTGAATTATATTATTATAAACTTGGGGAGAATTACGAAGCGATGAAACAATATAAGCCGGCCATTGCGCAATATGATACGGGCTACTATCTTTTCAAAAACCCGGTATTACTTTACAATAGCGGAAGAATCTATGAAGCAGATTTAAAAAATATCCCAAAGGCTAAACAATATTATAGTCGTTATCTCCGAAATGCAAAACCTCAGAACGCGGAAGAAATAAAAGCGACAAAATATGTGAGACAGAGAGTGAATGATCTGAAATAAAATATGATTTATTTCATAATTTTCATTTATAGTCATTTACGCCCGGGAAAGTCAATTTGAGTTATATAACCTGCCTCCTTATGCATTAAAATTAGATGGGAAATGACCATTTCTACAAACAAAAGAGTATTTTTTAACCGATTTACTGCTCAGGGAGTAGTTGTCTGCCTGCACGCTATCTTTGTAAAGAATCCTTATTACCAAATTAATGCACGATTCGCTTATTAAATATATTAACAGTTACACTTCAACACCGCTTATTGATAGCGAGGTAGAACTGATTAAAAATACTTTTGTACCCAAAAAAATAAGGAAAAAACAATACTTTTTGCAGGAAGGTCAGGTCTGTAAATACAGTGCATTTATAGTTAAAGGTGCAATGCGGCAATATACTGTTGATGACAAAGGTGTAGAACACATTGTTCGCTTGTTAATTGAAAATTGGTTGGCCGTGGATCGCGAAAGTTTTGTGATGCTCACTCCCTCGGTTTATAATATTGATGCCTGGGAAGATACCGATGTGCTGATCATTACAAAATCCGATTCAATGGACTTGTTTAATCAAATTCCGGTTTTGACTCAATGGAGACAAAGTTTAGACGAACATCATGCTTTCGCTGCTCAAAAAAGATTGTCCGCTTCAATTAGTTTTTCGGCTGAAAAGCGCTATGCCGATTTCGTAAATACTTATCCCGAATTTTTGCAACGCTTTCCGCAGCATATGATTGCTTCTTATCTTGGCATTACTAAGGAAACCCTCAGCCGGGTTCGCCATCAGGCAGCAAAAAAATAAAAATCACTGCTTTACATTTCTTCATTTCCCCCGCTGGTTCTGTTATCATTTGTCAACAGGTTTTTTTATCATTTATCATCGTTTCAGGCCTTCCTCTTGATGCACCTTTGAGTTCTCAAATTTC